>NZ_VOZH01000014.1:0-93801 GCF_013419875.1 Acinetobacter sp. YH12049
TTAGAGGAATTGCCACAAGATACGATAAGCTAAAACGTAACTATCAAAGCGCTGTTGCTTTAGCTTGTATATTTATATGGTTGCCTCTTTAGCTCAATTTATCGGCTGTAAATGTCAACACACCCTAATAAAAACTTTAAAAAATAAAAAATTTACGATATAAATAAAAATCGGTTATAGATAAATTCAAACTTATCCATAACCGAACAATTTAAATTCCATTATGACAATGCAAAGCTTTTTTTAATACATATCAATACGGCTAAATAAAACAACTGCTTAAAACTTTACACATTCTAAAGAAGCTAATCTGTTTACAGTCGCTGGTCCAACAGCACTTACCATAGATATTGCGCATATATTTGCGCGCCCATACGTTTTGCTTGGTTGGTATTGAATGAATCTGCTATGTATTTAAAACCAAAGTTTTCATGTTTGACGGAAAGGCCAAACGAATTGGTTTGGGGTTCAAAATGGATTCCCCACATTAGCCCTGTATTCCAATATGCATTGAGCTGCCAAAGACTTATATACTCATTTGAGATTGAACTGAGTCCTAAACTCCAAGCCTGCTCTGAGTCATAATTTAAATCCGTATAAATTTTAAATGGCAGCTTTTGCGCATAGGTCTTATCTTTATCAAACTCTCCCTGAATATCAAACCGTGGACGCTTATCTTGATCATAGCTGATGTTATATCGTGTGTATGGAGCATCTTGCCAATATAAATATGCCAATGCATCCTGAATATTAATTTTTAAATTCCAATTTTTTGCAATAGCACCTCTTAAAGTCGCATCTAGGGCATAGCCATACCCGCTATGCGCCTGCTCATTCCAGCCCATTTCATCTTCTTTCAAAGCAGGATGATCATAACTGTAATCTATGCTCCCATTCAGCCATTTGACGCGGTCCATAAGCTCTTGCTGATCTGTCGTTACCCCTAGCGCATTAATATGACCATCAATATAATGACGCCCAATTAACGCGGTTATACCCGTTTCTAAATTCCAATTCGAACTAATGGGCCATGTATAGGCAGCCCGAGACCCAACAGTATCAATATGCTGTGCTTCAAGCCTCAAGTCATACGTTGAGTTTGCATCGATAGGCAGTTCATTCTGTATTTGATAATAAAGCTTTGCTGTATCCTCACTGAAATTGAGCGCATAGTCATATCGCCAGATCCAGCTAAAATCCCAATTACCCTGCTTTACGCCCAATTGCATTAAACCATGAGCAAATGCATTTTTTCCTGATTTAAACTTAGAATCACCCCAATCATCTGTAAATGCATGAATCGCTAACGGTTCACTATAAACATCTGCTTGCACTTGATAATAGATAGCCTCTTGTGCATAGCTATAAAACGGGAGCGATAATCCCAATAATACTAATTTTTTTTTCAACATAGAAAAAAGGGGGAACATCGTTACCCCCTCTCCTTAATTCATTATTATGGTGCAATCATTAGCACAGTGTTATCGGTAAATTTCGCAGAATAAATGCTATTCGATACTCTATTGATCGTACCGTAGCTAACAGTACCGACTTTAATATCAGCAGAACTGAATTGATCTAAATCTGGAATTTCTACAAATGCACCATTCGCATGAGATACTCTTGACCAGATAATTGGAGATTGCGCGATCAGATTGTCAGTTTTTACATCTATATTTAATGTATTTTGATCAACTGTAACTTTAAGATTTGCTATCCCTTTTTGGTAATCATTCCTTTTAGCGTTAAGCAGTAAACTGAATGGCTTCACAGCAGCCCCCCCACCTTTTACGTTACCAGAGAGATTAACTGTCAAATCTGCATTAATAAATGCAGCCGCAGATTCGCCTTGGGTAATATCAAAGGTTTTAGTCAGATCATTTTTTAGCTTAATATTTGCATCTAAGCCTAAGTTTTCTGCTCCGCTTAAAGCTTCACCTTTCAAAATAATTTCATATGGAATAATTTGATTAAATGTTTCAGTACCATTTTTGAATTTAACTCGAGCAGCTTTGCTTGAAAGTTCAGTTAAATTCAGCTTCGCGTTTTGAGTTGTTAACAAAACATTTAAAAATTTAAATTGTGCCGTAACCGGAGCATTTTCACTTTCTGAGTCTTCCAGCTTGATAGCTGTATCATAAACAACTTGAGCGGTACTGTTGCTATTAAACCCTAAGCTTGATTCTAATCCATCCGCATTTTTAGCTGTGATTTTACCGCCTGAAACTATTTTAAAATCATGCTGTTTTGCAGATGCTGTGAATGGCGCATCCAACTTTAAATTGCTTACAGTAATCAAAACCGCATCGCTAAAAACATCTTTTCCAGTAAAAGTACTGCTATCCCAAATATAGTCCATCCAATATTTAGCCGATACACTTCCATTAACAGAAACTGAAGTCGGTGTTACGCTGATTTTAAGACCATTTTTGCTCAAAATATAATCTGGATAATATATCCCCCCATAGGTCGCATCATCCTCTAAAAGTGCCTCTAATTCTGCAGCGGTATAGTCTTTTGTGGAACCTTGAGCATCTTTCTGCGCCAATGAAGCTAAAGTAATGATGAGATCAGAAGCATTACTAATATCATTTCCTGCATTACTTACAGCATCAAATGCAGGCTCATACTGAGACTGCAAACCTTTAAAACTGTCAAAATAGGCAATAATATTGTTCGTAGTTTTGATTAATACTTTAGCTTTCTCTAAATCTGTTGCTGGATTTGATGGGTTAGCTGTTTCCCCATTTGAACCGCCATTATCTGAAGTCCCACCGCTACTAGAAGACCCGCCGCCACCACCGCCACATGCAGTTAAAATTACAGAACAGCTTATTGCTAATAAGGTTTTTTTTAAAATCATTATGTTTTTCCCTCTTAAAAATACAAATAAAAAAGCCTTTAAAAATTAAAGGCTTTTAAAAAAATATTCAAGAACAAAAAGTAACATTAATCCTCTGGATATTCAAAACGGTAGCCAACGCCATACACAGCTTGAATCCACTCATGGCGGTTGCCAGTTTCAGCAGCATCCGAAATTTTACGGCGCAGGTTTTTAATGTGACTGTCAATGACACGGTCAGCCACCTCAAAACTGTCTGGGTTGATATGATCTAGCAATTGCGCACGTGAATATACCTGCCCCACATGCTCCAAGAACAACTCTAGTAAACGGAACTCCGTTGGCGTTAAGCTCAGCGCTTTTTGTTGATACCAAATGCGCTGCTGTGCTTTGTCCATACGGAATAAATCATTGACTTCGGGTTCTGCTTTTCGTTCTAAACGGCGTAATACCGCTTGCACACGTGCCACCAACTCTTTCGGACTAAACGGTTTGCAGACATAATCGTCAGCACCCATATTGAGCCCCAATACACGGTCAATTTCTTCAGTACGTGCAGTCACCATAATAATTGGCAAATCAGACTGCTCACGCACCTTGCGGCAAATGGTTAAGCCATCCATACGAGGCACCATCAGGTCTAAAATCATCAGACTCGGTTTACGTTGTGTGAAGCTTTCATAGGCTTCTTGCCCATCATGAAACATGCTGACTTCAAAGCCTGCAGCCTCTAGATAATCACGCACTAGCTGTGCAAGTTCCACTTCATCTTCAACCAACATGATATGTTTCATGCATGCTTCCTTTTAATATTTCATCTGTTTGGGAAATGTCAATTTGCAACGCAAACCGCCCAATGGAGAATGATCAAAACTCAACTCTCCACCCAATGCTCTAGCTATTTTTACGGATAACGCCAATCCTAATCCTGTACCACCAGTGGCACGCGTGCGCGAATCATCCACGCGATAGAAACGCTCACCTAAACGTGCCAACTGTTCATCAGTTAGACCAAATGGGCTGTCATCGACATACACGGTCCACTGGGTTTCATCCTGCTCAGTATGTACATGCACTTCACCACCAGCTTCCGTATAACGAATACTGTTGCCCAATAAGTTGACCATAATCTGTTTAAAACGGTCTATATCTAATTGTAATGAAGTCCCTTCGCCCGTTGCGGTAATTTTCAAATCTGCTTGCTCAAACTTCGGCTTAAAGCTTTCAACTTCTTGCATCACTACATCCCACGGATTGAGCGTGGTCAAATAACAATTCAGTTGTTGTGCATCGGCTTGCGCCAAATCCGCCAAATCTTTGGTCAATTTTTTCAAACTACTCACTTGATTAAGCATCGAAGCAAAATGCTCTGGCGTTGGCTTACGAATACCGTCCTGCATCGCCTCAATTTGAGCCTGCAACACCGCCAATGGCGTTTTTAATTCATGTGAAGTATCGGCAACCCATTGACGACGTGACGTTTCATGCTGATCGAGAATCACGGCCAACTGGTTCAATTCATTTGATAAATCGCCGAGTTCATCATTACGGTTCACCGCGACTTGATGTTGATAATTGCACTTGGTTAACTCACGTGTCCCCATTAACAAACGCTGAATCGGTTTTTTAAAGTAGGTCGCCAATAACAGTGCAGCAATTAAACTCGCAATAAAACTAAGCACATAAACCAATAATAAATAACGTTTTTGCTTACTAAAAAAGTTAATACTGATCGCATCATCTTGCTCGAGTACAGGTTTGAGTCCTAGATACCCCACGATTTGATTATTCACCATAATCGGACGATAAGAAATCTGTTCATCTGTCGGTTCACCCACGACAAATTGGCGCTGTGCATCATATAAAGATAAACGCGAACTCAAGCCCAAGCGGTCAGGCATTTGGATAAACTGTTTTTTACCACCATTGTTGGTATTGTTTTGAGATGATTGACCTGTATCTTTATCTTTATCTTTATCTTTATCTTTATCTTTATCTTTATCTTTTTCATCCGCGTTCGCTTCTTTGGGGCGGAACACATTTTGATTCGCGCTTAAAGGAAATTTTAAACCTTCAAAGGGTTGAAACTCAGACGGTAAATTTTGTTCCAGCCATTTCAGCTCTTCAGTTTTTTGTTCCGCCGTTTGCTGCGGTGTCGCCAACATCGACGTTGCATTCAAACTATGATCTTGGAAATAGCGCTGCTGCAATGCAATGTCATATTGACGACGTAGCCACCACCGAGAGAGACGATCATAGTCATCGGGTGCTGCCTGCCCTTCAATTTGCAAAATCTGCGCCTGAATCGCATTGCCCCAATCATGATAAACCGTATACACATCGGCTAAATTTTCAATGACATGGTCAAGCTTTTGCATCTCGACATCGGCTACATATTTAGTGAAATTACGCTGCATATTCCAATGCAACACGCCAAGACTTACCGTTGTGATGACGAGCGTCGTCAACAGCACAGTCAGAAACAAGCGTAGGGCAATCGGGATACGACGTATTTTCAAAAGAGAACTCTCATTTTTCTTCTATATTCATTATTGTAGCGAACACGCAACTAAAAAACTCTCCATTGTTTCTACATCTTTATTATTTAATCTTTAACCATCGAAAAAAATATCTAATCTGGTGGGGTATAGACTATGAAACAAATGACCAAAATGGCTTTAATCGGTGCAAGCGTATTGAGCATGGGTGCATTGACGGCTTGTCAATCAACAACCGCACCAAAAGATAACGATCATGGCCGTATGATGAAACAACATCATAGTGATCAAGATCGTCGTATGTCACCTGAGCAACGTGAACATTTCAAACAAATGCGTGCAGAGCAACGTCAAGTGTTTGCAGAGATGCAAAAAGCCTGTGATGGCAAGACTACAGGTTCAACAGTTCAAGTAAAAGCTGGCGATAAAAGCATTGATGGTACATGTACCATGGTGTTCAACGCAGACCGTCAAGACATGAAAAAAGCACGTGGTGAACACAAACCAATGCGCGGTGAACATCGTCCAATGCATGGCGACATGCGTGGTCAGATGCAACGCGGTGAGCCACTGACTGATGCAAAACGTGCAGAGCTGACTAAACAATTTGATCAGCGTTTAGCAGAACGCCAAGCGAAGCAACAAGCGATTATGAAAGCATGCCAAGGCAAGACTGATGGTAGCGCGGTTGCGATTAAAGTTGGCGAACAGCAAATCAATGGTAAATGTGAAGTTCGCTTCCAACCTAAAGCCCCTGTTGCCCCGACGCCAGCACCAGTAAAATAAGTCAAAGTTAGCTCGCAATATCATTGAGTATAAAAAGGCACTCCCATGAGTGCCTTTTTTATTGGACATATCTTTTTACGCTTTTTGACTATTTGTGTCATTCATTTTCAGCCAAAAGTGTTTACACTCAATGCACTTAGCATTTTCAAGGGATATTTCTTTGACTTTACAGTCACCAACAAATCGCCCTGAAATGCTTGTACCCAATAAGAAGATGTTGCACGATTAGAACCATTCCAATACGTGTCATTGAAGACACGTTCAAATGTTTATTTAGGATTACTAACGCTGGTAGAAACCAGTATTGAGGAAAACGATATGCCACAATACAAAGCGCCCTTACGTGATATGCAATTTGTTCTGCATGAACTTTTAAAAGCAGAAGATCACTATGCACAATTGCCTGCATTTTCTGATACCGTAAGCCGTGAGTTGGTTGACCAATATCTAGAAGCTGCTGCTGACTTCTGTGAAAATGAACTTTCTCCTCTTAACCAAGTCGGCGACCGTGAAGGTTGTACTTGGAATGATGGCGTTGTAACAACACCAACTGGTTTTAAAGAAGCGTATCAAAAATATATCGAACTCGGTTTCCCATCTTTATCTGCTGAAGAACAATACGGCGGTCAAGGCTTACCGGTTTCTTTAGGCAACATCATTTCAGAAATGGTGGGTACTTCGAACTGGGCATGGGGTATGTACCCTGGTCTATCTCATGGTGCTGTCCGTACATTAGAACATCACGGTTCTCAAGAACAAAAAGACACTTACCTGCCTAAACTTGTTTCAGGTGAATGGACAGGTACGATGTGCTTAACAGAATCTCATGCAGGTTCTGACTTAGGTATTATCCGTTCTAAAGCTGAACCACAAGCAGACGGTAGCTACGCAATCTCTGGCGAGAAAATCTTTATCTCTGCTGGTGAACACGACATGGCTGAAAACATCATCCATATCGTCCTTGCTCGTCTACCAGGTGCACCAAAAGGCACGAAAGGTATTTCATTATTCATCGTACCTAAATTCAATGTAAATGCTGATGGCTCAATTGGTGAGCGCAATGCTGTACGTTGTGGTTCGATTGAACACAAAATGGGTATCCATGGTAACGCGACTTGTGT
The DNA here is from genome assembly GCF_013419875.1 of Acinetobacter sp. YH12049. Classification (NCBI taxonomy): domain Bacteria; kingdom Pseudomonadati; phylum Pseudomonadota; class Gammaproteobacteria; order Moraxellales; family Moraxellaceae; genus Acinetobacter; species Acinetobacter sp. YH12049. Next base: position 7,248 of record NZ_VOZH01000014.1, read on the forward strand.
CATCAACTTTGATAACGCAAAAGGTTTCTTGATTGGCCCTGAAAACCGCGGTCTAAACTGCATGTTCACATTCATGAACACTGCACGTATCGGTACTGCTGTACAAGGTCTTTCAGCTTCTGAAGGTGCTTTCCAAGGTGCGCTTGCTTATGCAAAAGACCGTTTGGCAATGCGTTCACTTTCAGGCCCTAAAGCTCCCGAAAAAGAAGCAGATCCAATTATCGTTCACCCTGCTGTACGCAACATGCTGATGACGCAAAAATCATTTGCTGAAGCGGGTCGTGCACTTATTTACTTCTTGTCTTTCCATGCCGATATCGTGGAACAAGGTGCAACTGAAGAAGAACGCAAATTCTCTGACAACATTTTGTCTCTATTGACACCAATTGCTAAAGCATTCTTAACTGAAACAGGTTCTGAATCTGCTAAACACGGTGTTCAAGTATTCGGTGGTCATGGTTTCATTTCAGAACACGGTATGGAGCAAATCGTACGTGATACACGTATCTCTTGCTTGTACGAAGGTACGACTGAAATTCAAGCGATTGACTTGTTAGGTCGTAAAGTATTGGGTACTCAAGGTGCAATGTTGAAAGACTTCACCAAGATCATTCATAAATTTGTTGAAGCCAACAAAGACAACGCCGCTATGAAAGAATTTGTTGAGCCGCTTGCTGCGCTAAACAAAGAATGGGGCGACCTAACTATGCAGATTGGTATGAAAGCAATGCAAAACCCAGAAGAAGTGGGTGCTGCTGCGGTCGATTACCTGTACTTCTCTGGTTATGTAACGCTTGCTTACCTATGGGCTCGTATGGCGTTAGTTGCACAAGAAACTTTAGCTGCAGGAACAACAGATGTTGATTTCTACAATGCGAAAGTAACGACTGCTCGCTTCTACTTCAAGAAAATCTTACCGCGCGTTCGCTCTCATGTAGAAGTGATCGCAGGTGGCCTAGATCCTCTTATGGCATTGGATGCAGAACACTTTGCATTCTAATGTGAATATCTAAAACATATTCAAAAAATTGTACTCTTGAGTGCAGAAATAGAGAAAGGACGGTCATAGCATTGGCAGTCCTTTTTCTTTATAAATAGTCCCATAATTTTACTTTGGTCAATTTTCTCCACGTTTTGTGTCGATACAAATTGCCCCAAGTCCACAGATTCAAACAATAAACAGGTGAACGAACATGCCAATTTATAATGCGCCTCTTGCAGATATGAAATTCATCTTAAATGATGTTTTTAAAGCAGAACAATTCTGGCAAAACAACGAAAATCTTGCTCACGTTGATGCTGCAACTGCAGAAGCCATTCTTGAAGAAATGGCAAAATTTGCGCAAAACGTCACTCATCCTTTAAACCGCACAGGTGATGAAGAGGGCGCAACCTATAGCAATGGCAATGTCACGACTCCTGCTGGTTTCAAAGAAGCATTCAAACAATATGCAGAAGGCGGTTGGATTGGTCTAGGCGCAGATGAAGAATGGGGCGGTCAAGGCATGCCAAAAATGCTGACTGTTCTGTCTGACGAAATGCTGTTTGCAACCAACCCATCCTTCATGCTCTACCCGCTTCTTTCTGTAGGTGCAGGCATGGCATTAAACAGCTATGCATCACAAGAGCAAAAAGAAACTTATTTACCAAAAATGTATACAGGCGAATGGTCAGGCACCATGTGCTTAACTGAACCGCATGCAGGTACAGATTTAGGTATTATCAAAACTAAAGCCGAACGTAATGAAGACGGTACTTATAACATTACTGGTACGAAAATCTTCATCACTGGCGGTGACCACGACCTTTCTGAAAATATCATCCACTTAGTTTTAGCGAAAACGCCTGATGCGCCTGCGGGCTCACGCGGAATTTCACTATTCATCGTACCTAAATTCTTGGTGAATGCAGATGGTTCATTGGGTGAGCGTAATGCTGTAGGCCCTGGTTCTATTGAACATAAAATGGGGATCAAAGCGTCTGCAACATGTGTAATGAACTTTGATGGCGCGAAAGGCTACCTGGTTGGTAAAGAAAATGAAGGCCTTGCAGCGATGTTCGTCATGATGAACTACGAACGTCTGTCTATGGGTATTCAAGGCCTAGGTGCTTCTGAATTTGCTTATCAAAATGCAGCGCAATATGCGACTGATCGTTTACAAGGCCGTAGCGCTTCTGGCGTTCAATCGCCTGCAAAACCTGCAGATAGCATCTTAGTTCATGGTGATGTACGTCGTATGTTGCTGAACGCACGTGCCAACAATGAAGCGTCTCGTGCATTTGCGGTTTATGTTGGTCAACAACTGGACATTACCAAGTTCTCTACTGACCCAGAAGCAGTCAAAGCAGCCAATAACCGTGTTGCGCTGTTAACACCTATTGCGAAAGCGTATTTAACAGATACAGCTTTCCAAGCAACGCTAGATGCTCAAATGGTCTTCGGTGGTCATGGCTTTATTCGTGAATGGGGTATGGAACAATGTATCCGTGACCTGCGTATCGCACAGATTTACGAAGGGACCAACGGTGTTCAATCGCAAGACTTAATTGGTCGAAAAACCATTAAGTGCAATGGTGAATTCATTGCTGAATATATTCAAGAAATCCGTGATTTTGCCAATAACTTAGATGCCAGCTTGAACTACATCAAAGATGCCACTTTAGATGCAGCAGCTGAAGTTGAAGCGGTGACTCAATATGTACTTGAAGCTGCTCGTGAAAACATTGAGTTCCCGAACTCAGCAGCAGTTGATTACCTACATGCTGTAGGCCTACTCAGCTTTGCCTATATGTTTGCCCGCATTGCAGATGCAGCAAAAGACAAAGATGGCGAGTTCTACCAAAACAAACTTGCACTGACTCTTTACTTCACGCAGCGTATTTTACCTGAATTGGCATTACGCATTGCTAAAGTAAAAGCAGGTTCTGAAGTGATCATGAACTTCTCTGAAGATTACTTTACCAACCAAGCTTAATTAAATACACAAAATCAAAAATGCCCGATTTATCGGGCATTTTTTACTTATTACTCTTCATACATAACCAATGAATAGGATTCTTTAAGCAAAAATAATAAACGTACCAACTTATTCATAATCTTCCAATTCCATTCGATATGTAAAACAAGGATGGAACTGATCGTCTAGCATTGGAAATTTCGCCCAATGCGTTTTATCTTTATCTTGTTTAAATCCTGCCTTCATTAAGACATTTTGTGATGCTAGATGTTCCTCAGCACAAAAAGATGAAACAACCTTCGTGACATGATTCTGCTTTAAATACTTAATTCCTCCAATTAAAGCCTCAGTCATATAACCACAACTATGAAAATTCACCCCTAACCCAAAATGTATTTCTCCATGGTTTTCTTGATTGAAGAAATACAGTAAGCCCATCGCTAAATGCGTATTCTTATCACTAATCACCCATGCAAAATCAGGATTGTGTATCGACCAATAATGATCTGCCCACTTTTCTAAAACACTCTTAGTCTGTTGAATCGTTAAATGTGGCAACCGCTGCAGATAACGAGTTGCTTCTATATTCGAAAAATATGTATCAAATAATGAAATTTCATCTCCTAACTGATACTTTCTCAGGCATAAACGTTCAGTTTCAATCATATTGGGCATGATTATTTAGCCTGTTATTTCATGGGATAAAATTTTTTGATCGACTACACCATTTCAGCATTCGACCTTTCCAAAGCTTTTGCCACATTCATCGCATCTACAACACTTCGGTTTTGACTGACTTTAAATTTCCCGATCATCGACTGAATATCGATTTCAATCGCTATAATTTTTTCTAGTTGTTCCGCAATAAAATCATGAGGCGCATCGCCCATTTTCCATGGCATGGGTTGCGTCGCTTCATGAGTACGAGTTAAACAAGCCAAAATTCCACGTAAATATTTTTCATCTGCAATTTTACGTATCTTGCCTTTAACATGGACTACACGATAATTCCATGTCGGCACGACACGGTGATGTTCTTGTTTTCCTTCGTACCAATTTGGCGAAATATAAGCATCTTCAGCCTGAAAAATAACATAGACATGTGCTGACTGATTCAATATTTCAAACATTGGATTGGCCTTAGCAATATGACCGCGTAATACACCTAATTCGCCTGACTCAGCGTCATATTCTAGTGGTAAATGATTCACTTCCAACTCACCATTGGGTGCAGTCAGTATTACTGTCGCCAAAGCATACTTACGCATAAGATCAATCAGATCAGGGAGTTCATCATGTTTAAAATGCGTTGGTTGATACATCGTCGCTTCATTCTTATAGGACAAAATTTAAGCTCAAACTTAACATTAAAAACTTTATTAAACCTAAAAAATATTTTTGTCATATGCGCTTCATGTGCATGAAATTTGCTTGGTATTTAATGACTAGTTCATCATTGAATATTCACGCAATTTACACAGGAGGAATATATATGACACACCGTGATCCCAAAGTAGAAAAAGTTGAAGCCCTCCTTGACCGTTTTGGCAACCTTGCTGTAGAAGGTTTTCATTATCTTGCACTGTTTGTCATCGGCTGTATGATTTTATGGTCTGCGGGTCATACCATTTTTGAAATTATTACAGTTAAACAATTCGCCACGATTGACGATATTTTATTATTGTTTATTTTCCTCGAACTCGGTGCCATGGTCGGTATTTATTTTAAAACTAACCACATGCCGGTACGCTTCCTGATTTATATTGCTATTACTGCCCTGACCCGTTTACTGATTTCGGACATTCAACATGACCATAAAGCGGATATGGGCTTGGTCATTACTACAGGTTCGATCCTCATCCTTGCTGTGGCCATTTTGATTGTGCGCTATGCCTCTTGGACATATCCTTCGGTTATTCGAGATAAGCATTCCGAGAAGCCACTGCCTGAAGGAAAAACCCCACGTCCGCAAGATGATGAATTGGCTTAAACACTAATTCGTTCCTTCTCCTTTTAGGAGACGAGTAGCACTACTACGCAAGAGAGAGGTTATAAACCTTATCGATTAGGCACCAATACATAGCGACCATTTTCAAAAATCCAGTACATTCCATTGGGTGGTGCTGGTAAACCTAAACGCTGCCAATCACTGATAAAAGTATAGGTTGAACTGGAAATACTCGCGCTGGCAGGATCACCATTTACCCAGCTATAACTTTGTGAATTTTGGATAATCGTAGTCGGTGCTTGATATTGAATACTTATGCCATTTTGCACCTGTGGTGGATATGGACGGTTTGGATAATTGGGATATTGAGGGCGATGAGGATAGTTCGGGTAATGCTGCGGGTAATTGGGAGCATGCTGTGGATAGCTTTGACCATGTTGGGGATAACCAGGCCGATTCATAGTAGGTGGACGCTTAGTGGTATCCACACCTTGATAGTTTGACCATTTGTTTTCCGCAAAAGTACTGGCTGAAGTCATTATCAGCATCACACCTGCCATTGCATAGAATAATGTTGCTTTCACTCAAGCTCTCCTTCACGGTATATAGATTAAGTATAAAACCCATTTTAGGAGAAAAAATGAATAAAAATCCATCAAATGCAAGAATTTGTTAATTTTCCGACCAAGCTGATCGCACCTTCAAGCTAGCCTGTTTTTCATTGAATTATGCTAAGATTGATTTTATTTCGTAGTGGATCAAATGCTGTGTCTGAATTAAGTTTTGACCGACTTCATCAATTTTTTTCGAAAGTACCAAGTATCCAAGAAGCCTTAATCGACTCCTACGGCACCGATGGTAAAACTGCTTGGTGGTTTAAATTTCAAATTAATGTAGATCACCCTTTAGCATGGCAAACTGTTCAAGAATTGGGCCATGTATTGAACTATATTTCTAAAAATGAACGCTTACCGACTCAATTTTTACCGGTTTCTCCGCCACCATATATGAATGGCGAAGCAAAACAATTCTTGTCTTGGGTGATTCAATGTAACCACGCCGATTTTCCACCAGATGTCATCTGTGACTGGTTAGAAGCTCGTTTGCCACAACCAGTAGATGATGCCGATAAATGGAAAATCAAAACCGATATTAAAGAATTGGATCAAATGACGGATAAAGATTTAGATCAAATCGTTCCGCCGAATCCTGTACCGAAGAATTAAAACTGATTAAGTTCCTCCTAACCTCCCTTTAAAAAAGGGAGGAAAGTCCCTCTTTAAAAAAGAGGGATTTGGGAGATTAAGACAATTCTAAAAAGTAGATATTCCGCTCCATTCCATAAAGCGATACAACACATATTTCAAGGTCGATTCATCCGCATATTTACTATAATCGACACTCATTTGTTTACCATCCAGATTTGACCAAGCCGTATTGAAGTACTGTGATGCATCTTTAAAAACTTGCGCGTCTTTCAGACCAATCACGCGTAAATCCGTTTCTAAATTATAGTTTTTCAAGTTACGCGCCGTGAAATTTGCCGAACCTAAAATCATATCGGCTTGATAAGCAGTTCGTTTTAAAATCATCTTGCTATGGCACTGCTCACCTTGGGTATTACACCAACGTACATCAATACCCGCATCATGTAATTCGGATGCTACAGGTCGATTTGGAATGCCATTTTTAGTTCGCCCAAAAGCATCCTTATTCGGATCGAGTAATACACGAACTTTCACGCCACGTTCATGCGCAGCAATGAGTGCCTTGGTAATTTTACGTTCTGACAAGTAGAACATCGCGATATCAATTTCAGTTCCAGCTTTCTTCGCACTATCAATTAAGTCGAGTGTGGCATCATAAATGGCTTTTTCAGTCAGCACTTGAACCTGTGGCTGAGTTTTCGCGGCTTCAACATCTTTAATCACGACAAATGGTATATTGCCTTTCGACATCATGCCGACTGCTTGCTCGGTTTTTAATAGGTCAATTGCAGTCATTCCCTTCACAGTCAGAGCAACATTAGAATGTCGTGAGCTACCATCATGTGGATTCATAGAGGTGACCAAACCTTTCCAGCCATCGATGGTATCCACCACCAAAGTTTTTCGGTGATTCGCTTTAAAGTTAAACAGATCCATATAACTTCGAATCGTCACTTTCTCGGTTCCCAATGGGTTCGGTAACCTGCCTTGTTCAGGATTATTGCCAATATCTTGACAGCAGATATACCAAAAGCCTGACCATGCAGGATTGGATGCACGAAGCGGTACCAAATTGGTTTCCATCAACTCAATGCCCCCTTGTCGTAATTGACGATAATGCTCGGGTTGAATGCCGCCATATACCGAATTGACCGGGTCAGTAATCACAAAAATTTCCACTTGAGGAGATAGTCGACGCTTCAAAATCAGCGCATCGGTCAGCTCCTGTGTTAATTGTTCATGTTTTAATTGAGAGTCGCCAACTTGCGGATTAAAGAGAAACATATCCAACACAATGGTCGACTGTGCTTCTTCGATCATTTTTAGCATTTCTTTAAAAATGCGATGTTCCTGTTGCTGCTTTCCTTGCGCATCGATATAGGTTTCATCCACTAAAAAGTTCACTTCAGCATGGCGAAGTTTCCCCGTGTAGTTCAGCCCTTCAGGGAGTGGTTTTAGCGTGTGATAGGTTGCCGATGCCAAATAACCTAAAACCAATAAACCAATGACCACACCCACATAGCGACGGCGTGACCAATTGAGCTTGTGATGTATTCGTTGAATGATGCGCATAAGAAAAAACCTAGTCTAATGCGCTCAGACTAGGTTTTATTCATTGATTTTTCAAGAGGATTTCTGTGACTTCACCTAGACTTCCTTAGAAAAGTCTGTGCAAATTCAATTAGAAACCAAATTCAAGACCAACTGTAAAATTACGACCGACTTGTGGAATATTGGCAAGGAATGACGTGTGAGAGTAAACATCTTCATCCAATAAATTATTGGCTTTGAAATAAACCCGATAATCATTTTGATCTTTCAACTGGCCACTATAGGCCACGCCCAAGTTCACCATGTTGTAGCCATCTGTTTCACGCTCAAATGCAGTGATTTTGTCTTGTTTGAATACATGTGAATATTCTGCAAGACCTGACCAACCATCGGCAAAGTCAACATCGACCTTGGTTCCTAAGCGCCCTGCAGGCACACGTGGCGCATTTTCACCATCAATTTTGCCGCGAACATAATCACCAAAGACACTGAGTTTATACATATCATTAATGGCATAACCCACTTGAGCTTCCGCGCCATAGAACTTGGCTTTGTCTTGGGTGTAATCAACTAAGCGGAAGTTTTCAAAATTATCTTTGGTTGCAGCATAAATGTAGTTGTCATACCAGTTGTGGTAAACATGAACGTGATAATCCAACTGATCTTTTTCGTAATGGAAACCCAGTTCTAGATTATTGGATTTTTCCACATCCAGATTTTCATTTCCGCGTTCATAGGTATTGGTCGCAAAGTGCTTACCGTTGGCATAAAGCTCTTGTGCCAATGGTAAGCGTTCTTGATGAGAACCCACCAAGGATAATTTATAATTGGGTGCAAACGCCCAGTTCACAGCACCTGAATAAGAGATGCCATAATCATCATAATCTTTTTGTGCAGAATCGATTTGAATTTTCTGCTGATCGACACGGGCGCCCAGCTCGACATGAAAATCACCAAATTGTTTATGCTCTAAACCAAACACACTCCATTTTTGGGTTTTATTTGGGTTCATCAGTGACTCTTCACCACTGATATTGAGCTTTTGCTGATTGTATTGTGCGCCAATCACCCCTTCCCAATCCGCAATCGGGTTATGCACTAACTCTAAACGACCATCATAGCCCTGACTTTTAAAGGTCGTTGCCGCTGTATCACCTTCAATTTCGTCATGTTGATAATCGGTATAACTTGCATGTGCACGGAGTTTTTGGAAGCCCGCAAACGGATTCGCAAGTTCGGTACGGAAATCATAACGTTCTGACTTTAAGTCGACCCATGGGCCTGCGGCATCATGATCGTGATCATGTTCGTCATGCGCTGAATGATCATGTTCATCGGTATGCCCATGGTTATCATGACCATCACAGTATAGATGGTCATCATGTGGATGACAGCTTTCATATTCATGACTATGACCCGGCAGGCCATATTGGTCTTGTCGGTTGCTATAAGACAGTCCAGCAAAACCACGATCATGAATCCATGACGCGCCCACACTGACATTTTGCCCTTCTGCAAAAGTGTTGCCAACGCGGCGTTCTTTTTCTAATTCACCATCATGATCATGGAAATAATTGGGTGCAATATAGTCATTGGCTTTGCGTTTCGAACCTTCTACACGGATGGCAAATTGCTCACCTAAAGCAGCCGTCACACCGGCACTCGCCAATTTTTCATCACTGCCTGAGTTATAACGAACCCCAACTTGCCCTTCATAACCTTTATCAGGAATCGCCGTTGGAATTTTCTGATCCGTCACATTGACCAAACCGCCAACTGTGCCTGCCGCGTATAACAGTGTTGATGGTCCACGGATCACTTCAATTTGTTTGGCCAAAATCGGATCTACCGTAACCGCATGGTCAGGAGATAAGGTCGAAACATCAGCAGTCTCTGAGGCATGTTCTAAGACTTTGACACGAGGGCCATCTTGACCACGCAGCACAGGACGACTTGAACCTGCACCAAACTGATTTGAATATACACCGGGCTGTCCGGCTAACGCATCACCAATTGTGACGCCACCTTGTGCAAGGGCTTTATGTTGAATGACATTATCGGCAACAGCAAAATCTGCCGCACTTTGGTTTAAAGGATGGACCTGAACATTAATAGCTTCGAGCTTTTGTACCTGTTGTTCTGGATCATCGGCATAAAGGTTGGGTGCAATCACTGCAAAAATCGAAACAGTTATTAAATTCTTATGAAAAGACATGTTGGAGAGACTCAAATCAGGCTATTTTTGAATAATGTTATAATATAACATTTCATTTATTTTGCAATAAAAAACATTCTAATCTGCCCAAATCATATACACTCACCTATACCACATTGTATTTATTCATATATTTATTTTAGTTCAATGCCTTTTACCATATCCCATGCTGTACTCGCACCGCCTATTTCCAAGTTAAGCGGAAACCGCCTGTCTATTGCAGCACTCGCAATTGGTAGCATGGTGCCGGATTTATTCCGTTTATTTACTAATGCTGACTATGTAGGTTCACATCAATGGTCGGGGTTAATTGTTCCAAACTTAATCCTAGGTTTGCTGTTTTGTGTGCTGTGGTATGTGCTTTATCGCCCGATGTTATTTGCTTTTTTTGGTTTAAATAAGCCGCTGCATCTACAGAATTTCAATCAATGCTGTGGGTTTATCCTAAGCCTCATCCTCGCACTCATCATTGGAACTTCGACGCATATTGTTTGGGATGGCTTGACCCATGTTGACTTTCGTACCTTTGCATTTAAGGATCTATTGAGTCTACCGATTCAATTTTTTGGTCATTCATATCCCCTACATCGCGTGTTGCAAATTGGATTATCTGGCTTGGCACTCCCCGTTTTGGCATGGATGATTTATCGTCATCATCTTCACTATCGAAGTACTGTAAACGTCCCCACAACCATCAAAGTCTATGTATATGGTTTAGCGGCCCTGTCTCTAGCTGCGGGAATCGCAAGTTATTTTTATTTTGCTGACAGTATTTACTCAGATGCCTTTGTGCATGACCTGTATGCCTATGTCGGCAAAGCCATTAATTATTTTTTTCGTGCATTTTTGGCCACGTTTAGCCTTGGTAGTCTGATATTTCTGATCTTAAGCAAGAGCACTAACATTTTTTCTACGTCATCGGCTTAAGCCCTTCATTGAGCAAAAATTTGCTGTAAATTTGGCTGTTTTAGCAATAAGTCCTTGTGACAAAACAGCCAAAAAGAGGCATAATCCCCTATTCGAATAAAAGCGGTACGCTGTTTACGTATTCGCTGACCTTAACCCATATAGTTGGATTTCTAACGCTATGATGCGAACTCATTACTGCGGCTCACTTACTGAAGCCCAAATCGACCAAACCGTTACATTATGCGGTTGGGTTCACCGTCGCCGTGACCACGGTGGTGTCATCTTCCTTGACATGCGTGACCGTGATGGTCTTGTTCAAGTGGTTATTGACCCAGATACTCCTGAAGCTTTCGCGACTGCTGATAAATCACGTTCAGAATTCGTATTAAAAATTACAGGCCGTGTGCGTCGTCGTTACGAAGGTACTGAAAACGCGAATATCGTGAGTGGTCAAATCGAAGTTTTAGGCAAAGAAATTGAAGTTCTTGCTGCGTCTGAAACTCCTCCATTCCCATTGAATGACGAAAATACCAATATTTCTGAAGAAGTACGTTTGAAATATCGTTTCCTCGATATTCGTCGTCCAGAAATGTTAGATCGTTTACGTTTCCGTTCTAAATTAACCAACCTGATTCGTAACTACTTCGAAGAAAATGGTTTCCTAGACGTTGAAACACCGATTTTGACTCGTGCTACTCCTGAAGGTGCGCGTGACTATTTAGTACCAAGTCGTGTTTCTAACGGTAGTTTCTACGCGCTTCCACAATCTCCGCAATTGTTCAAACAGTTGTTGATGGTTGGCGGTATTGATCGTTACTACCAAATTGCTAAATGTTTCCGTGATGAAGACTTACGTGCTGACCGTCAGCCTGAATTCACACAAATCGACGTTGAAACATCGTTCATGAGTGACGATGACATTATGGATTTGATGGAACGTTTAACGGTTAAGATGTTCAAAGAACTTCTAAACGTTCAGTTCGACAAGTTCCCTCGCATGACTTATGCAGACGCAATGCGTGACTATGCATCTGATAAACCTGACTTACGTATTCCTTTGAAACTTGTTGATGTTGCAGACATGATGCAAGACGTTGAGTTCAAAGTATTCGCAGGTCCTGCAAAAGATCCTAAAGGCCGTATTGTTGCGCTTCGCGTACCAGGTGCTGGCGCGCTTCCACGTAGCCAAATTGACGAATACACTAAATTCGTTGGCATTTATGGCGCGAAAGGCTTGGCTTACATCAAAGTCAACGAACTTGAAAAAGGCATCGAAGGTCTTCAATCTCCAATCGTTAAATTTATCGAGCCAATCGTGCTTGATCTATTGAAACGCGTTGGTGCTGAAAATGGCGACATCGTATTCTTTGGTGCGGACAAAGCGAAAATCGTCAATGATGCGATGGGTGCTTTACGTATTAAAGTCGGTCACGACATGAAACTTGCAACTTGCGAGTGGGCGCCACTTTGGGTTGTTGACTTCCCAATGTTCGAAGAAACTGATGACGGCAAATGGACATCTGTTCACCACCCATTCACACTGCCAAAATCAAGCGTTGAAGAAGTGAAGAACAACCCAGGTGCTGCACTTTCTGTTGCTTACGATATGGTATTGAACGGTACTGAAATCGGTGGTGGTTCACTACGTATCTTCAACCTAGAAATGCAAAAAGCGATCTTTGAAGCGCTTGGCATTGGTGAAGAAGAAGCAGAAGAGAAATTCAGCTTCTTGCTTAACGCGTTGAAATTCGGTGCGCCTCCTCACGGTGGTTTGGCATTCGGTCTTGACCGTTTAGTGATGTTGATGACTGGTGCATCTTCTATCCGTGATGTGATTGCATTCCCGAAAACTAAGACTGCAGAATGTCCTTTAACTCAAGCGCCTGCGCCAGTTGAAGCGAACCAATTACGTGACTTAGGTATTCGCTTACGTGAAAAACCAAAAGCTGAAGAATCTAAATAATCTTATATTTTAAGATTTAGATTTTAAGGTTCAAAAAACCCTGCTCTATGCAGGGTTTTTTATTTCGACCAACAAAAAGTCGTGGAAAACCTACAAAACATAAATTAAAGATTTGATTGACTTTGCTAATATCAAAATGCTTCAACTGCGTTATGATGTTGCACCACATCCTTTGAGCGATGGATAGCTCAATTTTCTACTTCCGATTATTTTGTTTTTAGATTCAGATCATTTTGTACTTTTTCACTGAATAAGTCCGGTCTCTTGACAAAATTTATTTTATTCCATGCTGTAAATTTTGAGACCTTGTGATCCATGTACTTTCTATTCAAAATCATCGCATTACTGCCGCTTTGGCTGTTACAAAACTTGGCTTTGATGATTGCGTGTATTCTTGATCTGTTTAATTCATCGATCAAACGTATCACTAGCATCAATATTCAACTGGCCTACCCAGATTTGTCAGAGACAGCTCAGAGACAGCTCGTCAGTCAAAGTATCCGTAGCCAATGCCTGACCTATATTGAATTTATTAAATGTTGGGGTATGCCGCCGAGTTATAGCCTGAGCTTATTGAAAAATATTTATGGTGAAAATATCCTCACGGAAGCACTGGCAAATAAAAAAGGTGTCATTGTTGTGGTTCCGCATTTTGGCTGTTGGGAACTACTCAATGCATGGCTGAACTTGTATACAGAACCGATGATTATGTATAAACCGAATAAAAATAAAGGGATCAATCGTTATCTGTTAGAAGCACGAGAGAAGTTCAATGCAACCTTAGTCCCGACAGATGAAACGGGGGTCCGTGCCATTTTTAAACATTTGAAACAAGGTGGCCTAACGGTCATTTTACCAGACCATTTACCGAAGTCTTCTAGCGGTATTTATTCCAATTTTTTTGGGCAAAATACTTTATCGATCACGCTGGTTTCCAAACTTGCTGCAAAAATACAATGTAATGTCATCGGCTTAAGTTGTATCCGACAACCCAACTTAAGGCACTTTGATGTGCATTGCCACCCCTTAGCAGACGAGATTTTATCTAAAGATTTACAATCGTCTGTCGACGCGCTGAACATCGCGATGCAAGACATCATTAACCAAGCACCAGAACAGTATATCTGGTCTTATAAACGCTTTCGGGTCTGCTTTGGCAACATCAATATGTACCGCAAATAAAGGCGATCTAAACAGAACTCAACCTTAAGATTTGTGTATCACGCGCTTGGATTAATCTTATTCAATTGAGATCGATTATCGACAGTGGCATAATAGCCTCAATTTCCACTTTAAGTGATTCTCCTATGGCTATGCGTCCTGAAGTCCGTCGTCGTGCAATCGTATTGATTGTTTTTTCTGTCGTACAATGGCTGTTCATGCGCTACATTTTAGCCAACGAATTATTTAACTTAACTACTTATAACCGTATTGTTTTGTTCTGCGTGAGTAGTCTTGCTGGCGCCTTGTTGATCTTTGTTGGTTTGATTTATATGGTATTGAAAGGTAATGCGGATAAAGCTGAATAAACTAAAATATCGAATTCTGTATGTAATATTGAGGGAAAAAGAAATTTTTCTTATTCCCCCTATCAAATTGTAAATTCAATATTATTCAATCAAAGCCCAAGCTGCTGGTGTTCCCTTCTCAATAGCAATGCGTGCTTTTTTGCCAATCAGGTTCTGATAAAACCGCGGGTGCAAACCAAAACCTGGACGTACTACACGTAGATTGTCTACTGTCAGCACTTCACCTGCCTTAACATCTTCCGAAAAATATACAGAACGCTTAAACATTAAAGATTTTTGTTCAGCTGCTGTAGGTCCATATTGAACAGACCCCAGACTTTGCCAAGCACGTTCAGACTCAACCACCAACGATTTTAACTCAGCGGGTTCAAGCGAAAATGCACTGTCTACACCGCCATCTGCACGATTTAAAGTAAAATGCTTTTCAACAACTGTAGCACCATGTGCAACTGCTGCAACAGATACTCCAACCCCCATCGTATGATCAGATAAACCAATTTGGCAATCGAACATTTGTTTTAAATGTGGAATCGTCAAGACATTGGTATTGTTTGGAGAAGCAGGATAAGTACTTGTACATTTGAGTAAAATCAAATCTTTACAGCCCGCAGCTCGCGCTGTTTTCACTGCTTCCTCAATATCGGATAAAGTTGCCATACCCGTGGAAATAATCATTGGTTTACCTGTTTTCGCCACTTTTTCAATCAACGGCAAATGATTATTTTCAAATGATGCAATTTTATATGCAGGAACATTCAAGCTTTCAAGGAAATCAACAGCACTCTCATCAAACGGCGAACTGAAACACAGCATGCCATGCTTTTCAGCACGCTCCATAATTGGCTTGTGCCATTCCCATGGCGTATATGCTTTTTGATATAAATCATGCAGATTACTGCCATCCCACAGACTATTTTTATCTTCTATTAAAAAATCTTTATTGCGGACATTCAAAGTAATTGTATCTGCGGTATAGGTCTGCAATTTTAATGCATGTGCGCCTGCCTCGGCGGCTGCATCCACAATTTCAAATGCCCGTTCCAATGATTGATTATGATTGCCAGACATTTCAGCAATAATAAATGGTGTATGATCAGCACCAATTGCACGGTGTCCAATATGAATCACTGAATTCATCAAGATCTCTCTATATTTTTCAAATAAGTCGTTGATTTTTTTTGATAGCCCGCATTGATAAACAAATGATGGGATGACTGATTTTCAGCAAGTACTACCGCATTGATCAGCTTGATTTGTATATGGTTATACTGAAGATAATGCTCAGCTTGCTGCAGCATTTCAAGTGCATTTCCACTACCTTTAGCATCGGGAACACAATAAATGGAAATTTCTGCACTTATTCCACTAAAATCAAATCGAATCACACCCACAGGTTCAGAAGCTAATTCTGCAATCAGAATAATCCGATCCGTACTCAGCAAAGTCTGTTCAAACCACTGCTGATGACTTTCTAGTGGAATAATCTCAGTATGACGTGAAACCAATCGTATTGAATCATGATTGCGCCACATCCAAAGCGAATGGCTATCAGATAACTCAGCCTTGCGCACCTGAACGGAATATATTCCCATGGCACGTAACACCCGTTGTACACCACGCCCATCTACTGTTTGCCATGATGTTTGGGCTATACGTTGGCGTGCCAATGGATTATCAATCATTCCCATAACAGCCTGACGAATGGATACTACATTATTCCAGTCAATAATAGGCGAATCAATTAGGCTCTGTAATGCTGCATGTTTAGTCAACAATTGCTGATTTGTTGCCACTGCTATGGCTAGGCTAGGCAGTCCCAAAGCACAACGTTCCCAACTTGCTGAACCTCCTGCTCCAATCGCCATATCGGCCTGTAGCATTAATGTCGCCATCTCAGTGCTATTGATATGACACTCATAATGGTACTGTTTACACACGCCCTGAATATACAATAAATCAGGATGCTGTGCCCCCACGACAACAATCAATTGATATTGTAAGGAAAAATTTGAATGATCAAGGCTTCTTAATAATTTTCCGGTGTAATTATCCTTATCCATCCCTCCAAAAAAAACCATGATTTTTTTGACTTTCACTGTAAAAGCTAGCTGTTTTTTGTGACGAGCAATTCGGAATTCATCTCTTAATAATGCATAGCGCGCACCCAATAATAATTGGGTTTTTACCGGAACTTTATTGTGATAGCGATTTGCTAAATCCAGATATTGGTTCTGATCCAATAAAAGATCACAATCGTGAATACGATCTGCAAGGTCATCAATCACCATGATCTTATCCACGGCTGGACGTAGTATTCTCTCCCAGCGCTGGTCCAATGCATAATGATCAACGATCAACCATTCTATTGTTTGATGATAATCCTGAAGGATCTGTAGTGTTTTCTCAGCATCATCCTGTTGAGATACCCCCAACCAGGCACTATGAAATAATTCATCACTGGCTGCAGACTGTTCTTTCAGCATACTCAGCTGAAATCCTCTGTCCACAATCAGTTTTTTTAAATAATCGGTAATATGTCTGACGACAAATCGTATTTGTGCACCATGCTGTGCCAAAGCATCGGCCAGACACAGACACCGTATGATATGCCCAGAACCAATATGCACTGAAGCATCAGCACGAAATACGACCTGCATAATCAACCTATTAATTTAATCGTTTAAAACCAGCATGACAAATAGGGCCATTCAATAAAGAATGTACATCACGACCATCTTCACACTCTTTGATTAATGCAAACACTGGATCCAATGCCTCAAAATAGCCATTTACAATATCATCAGTATGTTTGGTACAAACATAAATGGCATTGCTAGCCAAATACCCTTTTTTCAACATTTCCTGAGTAATCAGCGTCTTATAGGCAAGCATATTATCACTATTTAAGGAAAAGCTCGTCAATGCAGGTAAACCGCTTGTTAAAACATTTAAGCCATGCTTTTGACCCAACTGCTTCCATCGCTCATTAATTTTTAAGCCTGTCTGAGTAATCATATCCCACGAATGGTTTTTTTCCATGACTTCCAATGTTTTTAACGCAGCACTTGGTCCTATACGTTCTGTCCAGAAGGTACTACTGATAAATGTAGTCTGTGCAGCTTCCATAATTTCTTTACGACCAATGGTTGCGGTAATTGCATAACCATTACCCAACGCTTTACCAAACATGGCCATGTCAGGCTCTACGCCATATAGTTTATGTAATCCACCAAAGGTTTGTCTAAATCCTGAAGTACATTCATCAAAAATTAGTACAATTCCTTTTGCTGTCGCTAAATCCCGAACTTTTTGTAAAAAGCCATCTTCAGGACCATGATTACGTGATACTTCCATTTTTATCACACCAATATCATGCTGGTTCACCAAGGCTTCCAACTCATCATAACGGTTATAATTAAAAGGAAAAACAGTACCGCGTAAATTTTCAGGCACACCATTAGGCTCCAAGCCTGGTAATAAATGCCCCGCCAGATTTTTTTCATCACCCAGGTTTGCGGCAAGATACCAATCATGCCAGCCATGATAGCCACAAATAGCAACTTTACTTTTGCCGCTTGCTGCACGGGCAATACGAATCGCCAATGCATTGGCCTCACCGCCTGAACGGGCGAAACGTACCATATCAGCCCAAGGATGTAACTCGATTAACTTTTCCGCGAGATACACTTCCTCAGGACAGTTTAAAGTAGACATATTTCCTGCTGCTACGGTTTGACGCACTGCCTCATCCACCTCAGGATCACCATAACCTAAGGTGTTGGTCCCTACACCCATAATGGTCATATCCGTATAGGCTATACCATCAAGATCCCATACTGTACAACCTTCGGCCCGACTGAAATATGCTGGCCATTGTTCTGGCAAAAACATTTCTGGTCGCTTAGAGAGCAACATATTGCCCCCTGCAATGACACTTTTAGCACGCTTCCAAAGTTTTTGACCTGTGCTCATCGTTGCTCCTTCATTTCGAATCAAATGCTGGTTTGCTGCGAAAATTTGAGGCTGAGTCTGGCGCAGTTCCAATACTTCAGTCCAACTGAATTCAATACGAGGATGAAAATGCTGAAAAACTTTTTCTACAACATCAAAATCGGTTTGTTCATCGACTGTCCAACGCTCATCAGAATAATCTGTTGTAGAGCAATAACTATCAACTTTAAATAAGCCTGAATTACGTAAAAACGGAGTAACATGTTCTTGGTCAAACGGGCTTTCAGCCTGTCGCCATGCTTTTTCAAGTGCCTGAAATGAAAATACTTCTGTATCAAGTCCATCAGGAAAACTTGCAGGTGAACAGTTACTCACATAGTCGGCATGACTTGACAGATATTTATCAATCACCTGATCGACAAGTTGTGCATCAATTAAAGGACAATCACCTGTAATCCGGATAACAACATCTGCCTGAGCTTGCACAGCTGTCTGATAAAAGCGATCAAGGACATTATTTTCATCGCCTTGATATACCGAATATCCCATCCCCATCACATGTTCCGCCAAGGGCACATTTATTTGATTTTGTGCAGTGGCAAGCCATATTTGATTAATATATTTTGATGCTGACAAACGCTTCAAAAGTATTTCAATCATTGGAACACCCTGAATCGGGCACATCACTTTATTGGGTAAACGGGTGGAACCCATACGGGCCTGTACAATTGCGATAATACGTAATGAGTGAACCTGTGACATATTTTCCAACTTATTTATTCAGTTGCCAACGTGAAGGCTCTATCAGTGCCTTATCTGAAATTGCCCAGTGTTGCCAATCGGTATCGATCTGTACGCGGGCACTTTCCACAATTTGTTGCAGCTGAGCTTCGCTGTCCACTCCAACAATAATGTTTTCAACTTCTGTAATTCCATTCAAAAATGCAATTGCAGCCGCAATCGGCTCAATATTCTTTTCATTACACCATTTATGCCATGCAGACAAATATTTAGTCCACGGTTGAAAATATGCAGGAATATTTTCCTCAGGCATCAACAACAAACCTTGTAAAAAAACCGAACGAGTATGTACCCGAATACCCAGCTCATTAAGCTTTTGTAACCAGCCAGACTGAATCAAACGCTGATCAAAAATATTCAAAGGGCTTTGAATTAAATCGGGCTTCCATATTGGAATAATCTGCTCAAGTTCGACAGGATTATAGATCGAAATACCCACTGCTTTTAGCCAACCTCGATCAACAGCATGCTGCAGAGCCTGCTGCAACACCACACCTTGTGACTCAACAATGTCTAATGAGCGATGTAATAATAATGCATCAAGCTGTTTTAAGTTTAGTCGCTGTAAAGAGGCCTGAATTTGTGTCTCCACCCATTCATTTACGTCTACATTTTCAGGTAATGGAGGGAGTTTGGAAACAATATTAAACTGTTCTACCCCTGCCTGCCCTAGGCACGCTTCACTGTTGCCATAGGCAATTGCTGTATCCAAAGTTCGAATACCCACTGTATGAGCCAAAGCTAAAATATTTTTAACTTCAGTCAGACTGACCTGTCCAGAAGCATTGGCAACGCCATAACTCAAACCAAACTGAACAGTTCCCAACCCCAGTTTCATTGAGCAATTCCTGTCAAAATCTGAGATAAGGTATTCACCACCTGGTCTTGCTGAGCATCTGTCAAAGTTGCATACAAAGGTAGTGAAATACAGCGTTTGTAATAATATTCACTATGAGGAAAATCTCCCCATTTAAAACCAAGCGCCTGGAAATCAGGTTGGGTATGTACAGGAATATAATGTACATTTACCCCTATTCCCAAACGTCGTAATTCACCAAAGATAAATTTACGGTCCAATGATGTCCTGGATTCATCCAATTGAATCACATATAAATGTAATCCCGAATAATCACGCCCAGAATGCTGCGGTAAAATGACCGGTAAATCTGCCAACAACGCATCATATCTGTGCGCGAGTTCATGGCGACGTGCAACCCACTCATCCAAATGAGTCAATTGTGTTGTACCCAAAGCAGCCTGCAATTCGGTCATACGATAATTAAAACCCAGTTGCTGTTGTTCGTAGTACCAGGGACCATGACTCTCTTCAAGCAATTGATCTGCATCACGGGTGATGCCATGTGAACGATACAGTTGCATCTGTGTGGCGAGTTCCGGATCATTGGTGACTGCCATCCCACCTTCTGCGGTGGTAATAATTTTAACAGGATGGAAGCTGAAGACTGTAATATCACTATATTTTCCGCACCCTATGATTGTGTCCTGATATCGACCACCAATCGCATGAGATGCGTCTTCAATAATTTTAAAATTATATTGTTTTGATAATGCGTATATTTTTTCCATATCACAGGATAAGCCTGAAAAATGGACAGGAATCACCACCTTGGGTAAACAACCTTTCTGTTCTGCCTGCTTTAATTTTTCTTCAAGTTTTTCAGGCGACAAGTTAAATGTCAGTGGATCTATATCAACAAAATCGATTTTTGCCCCACAATAACGGGCACAATTTGCACTTGCAACGAATGTATTTGGTGTCGTCCAAACATAATCTCCTTCCTTGACACCTAATGCTAGGCAGGCAATATGCAATGCTGAGGTTGCACTATTGACTGCAACCGCATATTTGGCACCACAATAATTTGCAATACTTTGCTCAAACTGTGGAACAGCTGGGCCCTGCGTCAGAAAATCAGATTTTAAAACAGCGACAACCGCCGCAATATCTTCATCAGAAATGGTTTGGCGACCATAAGGTATCATGTTCTGGACTCTAAATGGTGCCTGACTCAGCACATGAAATCAGGCGAATAAATTTTAAATTTTAAATGATGAATCAACATGTTGAACAATTAATTCACGAATTTCCTCTACACTTAAAAACTCAGTATTGGTGCCAGAGTTATAGCAGAAGCCCTCAGGAACTTTGACCACACCTTCTTTCTCTGCATATTTTTTCCCTAGCACTTGATCAGCAGAAGGTAAAATTGCAAAGTAACGTCCCAAATCATAAGTATTGAAACTGTCACTTTCAGTGATCATTTCTTCATGTACTTTTTCACCAGGTCGAATACCAACAACAGGATGTTCTGCTTCAGGTGCAATGGCTTCTGCGACATCAGTAATTCGGTAAGATGGAATTTTGGGTACTAAAACCTCGCCGCCCAATGCATGTTGAATTGCCCACAACACCATATCCACACCATCATCTAGAGAGATGTTAAAACGTGTCATTGCTGTATCTGTAATCGGTAACACCCCACTTTTCTTCTTACCGAGGAAAAATGGAATAACAGAACCACGACTGCCCATAACATTGCCATAACGAACAACGCTGAAACGCATTTCACGTGGGCCTTTAATATTATTTGCTGCTACAAATAACTTATCTGAACACAACTTTGTTGCACCATATAAGTTAATTGGTGCTGCGGCTTTATCTGTAGAGAGTGCAACAACATTTTTTACGTTGGAATCTAGACAGGCTTCAATCAGATTCTGAGCGCCAAGAATGTTTGTTTTAATACATTCAAATGGATTGTATTCAGCAGCAGGAACCTGCTTCAAAGCAGCTGCATGCACAACAATATCAATGCCTTCCAATGCTCGGCGAATTCTGGCCTCATCACGAATATCACCAATGAAATAACGAATCATTGGATATTCAGCTTCACTAAAAGTCTGGCTCATTTCAAATTGTTTGAGCTCATCGCGGCTAAAGATGACAACACGTTTGATTTCTGGATAGTCCGTAAGAATACGCTTCACAAACGCTTTACCAAATGAACCTGTACCACCTGTGATTAAAATAGATTTCGCATT
Source organism: Acinetobacter sp. YH12049 (assembly GCF_013419875.1). Lineage (NCBI taxonomy): Bacteria > Pseudomonadati > Pseudomonadota > Gammaproteobacteria > Moraxellales > Moraxellaceae > Acinetobacter > Acinetobacter sp. YH12049. Next base: position 29,343 of record NZ_VOZH01000014.1, read on the forward strand.
AAGCGACATTGTTAATTTCCTTAGTAATATCCTGAATGAAAATTCCCCGTTGAGCAAAGTCCTCATAAATGATTTCTAATCGTTTAGCCACACTCGTTTCCATCCAGGGCTGAGGAATTGCCAAGACTTCAAAGTGACAATCATACAGCATTGCCAAGGTGTTTAAAGCAGAAGAACAGAAACTCGATATCTTTTTTGGATAAATTTTATTCTGAAATAAAGCGAGTTCCACTGCACTGTCAAATTGCACAAATGTGATGTTCAATTCTTTAAATTCTGACTGAAAATATGCAAAATCTTCAAACCGGTGTAGAACATATAAAACCTGACTTTCCTGATAATAATTAGCCATAGCCCGAATCAGATGTTTTTCTTGTTCTGTGTTGACAACGGCACCAGCTATTGCTGAACCAATAAACATCACCTCAGTATTCACACCACAATTAACACTATCTACATGCTGTTTAATACAACGATAATCATTCGGAATGACTTTTTCTAATGGCCATTGCATTTCTGTATATGCTGTAAAGAAATAAGCATTTTTTGCATACTGCAAATCAATCTTTCTAAGCAATACGTGGTCGTACCATTGTGGCTGATGCTTTTGATAAAGCACCTGACCACTGAGTTCCTGAGCTAGAATCAATGATGCATTACCATCATCAAGAAAGATAGTTTTTTCCGCTTTCAACTGATTGGCAAAGTGTGCCCGTATTTTAAATGGGTAGCCCAAATATAAACGATGAACACTTCCCAACGTAGTCAGTACAGATGACAACATCCATGAGTAAAATAATTTAAAAGCCTTGGTGTGCTGATAAATATAGGTTTCAGACCATTCGGCATCAAGCATCTGACACATTTGCTGATATTCAACCGATTTTGCCCAAATCACAAAAATATGTGTTTTATCCTGTAAATGAAAACGATCTCTTGCTTCTATTGCATTTAATAACTGTAGCGGGGACCCCACTACGAAAACGATCGTATTTTCATTTACATGGTCGAGCATCGCAGGCTCCTGCATAAATCACTCACATTCAGAAGAATTAATTTATTTTATTGATTATTTTAAGCCATTTTTTAAAATTTGACTGAATAATTGGGTATGTGATTTTAAATCCAGCTGTTTAAGCAAATCACGTAGTACAACCGGAGAGGCTAAATGCCATAAAATAAGTTGCTTCTGTTGTTGCAAAAAATCCAGTTGCTGCTGAATATCTGCATCTGATATGCTCTCGGCTTCCATAACAATCAAATTTTGTTCAGCCATAATCACCTCAGCGACCATGGAAGTTGAATCAGGGCTTGCCAAAACCCAGTCTGCGGCTTTAATAAAGTCTTTTACATCACAGCTCTGCCCTTGTGCGACCCATACAAATTGATCATTCTTATGGATAATGTTTGCTTGCTGCAATACTTGTTCCAAAGATTTTTCAAAGACGATTGGAGTACGCCGGGAGGAGCTCAATAAAATTCTTGCCTGTGGATATTGTGCGCGAATTTCCAATAAAGCCTGTCCCCATTTTTCCACCGATCCTATTTTTACAGTTTTTGTATCTGCCCCCAGTAAAACAGTAATTACCTGTTCATTTTCCTCAATCCCCAGGTGCTGACGTGACTGAGTTTGTGTTAATGGCAATGCTGTCATTTTGTTGGGCGCAATCGGATAATAAACATAATGAGGAAATTGTTTTTGTTCTTTATGAATAGTAAATACAACATCAAACAATCGTGCTGGGATCCCATGTAAAGAACTTGCAACAATATTTTGAGTTTTATTCTGTTCACAGAAATACTGTTTCAATAAAGCATTTACCACAAGCGTGTTTCCACCCGATGAAACAATATAACGTATCGTTCGATTATGAAGCCGAGACCATTCTTCCTGAGTTATAAAGTATTTGAGCCAAGCAGTATTACAGGAAAATTTGAGTAAAAATCTTAAATAACGGTAAAGCCATTTATCAGGAAGTTTAATTGTAATCCATTTTACTTCGAATTCATTGGATGCATTAAGCAACTGTACCAAACCCTGCGTCTGTGTTTCATGACCCGCTTTACCATCAGAGATCGCCAATATGAATGGCTTCACTTCATTCATCAAGTACTGATCCATAAACTTTTTCAATATTATCAATCATACCATCCAGTACCAATTGCTCTTTAGCAAATTCAAATACAGGCTGGTGATCCATTTGAATTTGTCCAAAATCATTCAAAGCTTTCTGTATTAACAAATGCAATGCCGGGACGTCATTTTCAGGACATAAATATTGCTGCGGTAAAATAACAGCCATTGCTCCAACTGCAGTTGAAATCATGGGTGTTTCACACAATAACGCTTCCACCATGGTATAAGGACAACCTTCATAATGAGAAGACATAACATAAAGCGAAGCCTGTTGCATTAAGCTGGTGATATCCGTTCGATAACCTAATAATTTAACAGTATCATTCAAATGATTATCACTGATGAGCCGTTCCAGTTTTTCCTGCTCAAAACCTTCTCCAGCAATCCATAATTCAGCATTTTCGATACCTTTCCACGCCTGAATTAAAATATCAAAACCTTTAACAGGCACCAATCGTCCCACAGCCAAAACAATCGGCTGTGCAGGTTTTTTGATCGTAGGATTTAAAATAGGCGGAACAATCCCATTCAGGACAACACATTTATTTGGATGATTTAATACTTCTGCTGCATTTGGGCTAACGGCAATCACCGCATCAAAATTCTTAAACATTTTTGTGTTTTTCTTACGGCTATGCAGCGTTGCAACACTTTTTTGTTTAAGGAATGGCAACAATCCCCCAACCATGACAGCTGCCTTGTTACCATGCACATGAACGATATCGGGATTTAATGTTTTTAAGGCTTGATATAGTTGATATAAAACCCACAGATTACGGCGACTTTTGCTCAGATCAACTGCAATAAAATTAAGCGGCACCAAACGTGCTCGGTATTTTTCATGCGCAATTACTGTAACAACATGTCCATGTTGAGTTAAGCCCTGTGCCAATTCAACTACATGTTTTTCTAAACCACCCTCTTCATCACCGGCCATGACCAAACAAATATGCATGATTCTTCTCTCTGTTATAATCCACGCTGACCAAGTTTCAAACGGCATTTCACTGCCAACATCGAATCTTTACCACTAATTTTGATCCGTTGTAATTGCATAAAGTCAGGACTGAGACCATCAATCCCCTCTTTGGTGGTCACAGCATTACTATAACCTGCTTCCTTTGCCAGACATACATCACGATTCGAATAAATACCAAAAGGATAAGCAAAACTACTCACAGACGTACCAATTAATTGCTCTAATTGTTTTTTAGATTCTGTAAGTTCAAACACGCATCCTGCATCATCCAATTTATCCAAATTGGCATGTGTCAAAGTATGCGAACCAATTTCAACAAGACCACTATGTGCCAGATACTGAACTTGCTCATCATTCAGTTTAGGTTCTCGCGCTAACTCACCGCTATTGTGATGAGCTTTTTTATAGGTTGACCAGTCTCGGTCATGACGATCCACCACTACATAGATCGTCGCTTTAGCTTGATATTTTTCTAAGATTGGATAAGCATTTTCCAAATTATCCAGATAACCGTCATCAAATGTGATGGCAACAGTTTTTTCCGGATGCTGTCCCCAGTTTTGTTGCAACTCATGCATCGTCACAAAATAAAAACCCTCGGCTTTCATCCAAGCCACTTGCTTCTCAAACTCTTCAGGTTTCACCCTCAACTTATTAAATTTTGCACCATCAATGTGTTCGCGTACCATGTGATACATTAAGACGCGCGGTCTTTTCCAATCTACCGCTGGTTTCCACCATGCATATTTAAGACTAAATGCAATCATCAAAACCAACAGAAAAATGAATATATAAATCACGGTTACGACCAGTTATTTTGTCAAAAGATATGTTGCCACACGATCCGCTTCTTTAAAAGCACTAGGTTCAGTCAATTCCGAACTTGAAGTTGATAAAGAAACCAAACCCTTTTGCAAAATCAAATCCACCGAACCTGTAATACGGTCCTCTTTCAAACGATCCACTTCAATCACCCCGACTTTACACCCCGCAGTCAGTGCCTCATAAATCATCGACACACTATCCCCTGTCACCCAGACGGCTTCGGCTTTTTGCATTTCCTTAAAAATCCAACCTTGCGGCGTTTGTTCCACTGGATAAATCTGAAGTTGCGCAGAAAAATTTTGTTGTTCCAATACGTTCAAAAATGCCTTCGGTGTACGACGAGAGGTGGTTAATATAATTTCTGCTTCTGGGTTATCTGCGGTTATGTGTTGGATTGAGTTAAGTACTTTTGCATCATTCCATTGATGGCGTTTCGACGAGCCACCTAAGGCAATCAAAATTCGCCCTTGCTGATGGCGCTGTTCATTCACAATTGGATTTAATGCACCTTGAGTGACCAACACTTTTTTGGATGCAGTAACCCCATCATGTTCTGGAATCACCGCATAATCAAACAAAGCAAAAGGTAGACTTGGTTTCATTAAAATAACGGTTTTAGCTTGTCGATAAACTTGTCCGAATAACCATACACGAAAATGAGTATGGCTGCCGACGCCAAAAATATAAGTTGGCTCGTGTTCTACGGCATGAAGCTGATGGCTAAATAGCGCAGAAATAAGTGTCACTATAGGCAAATCATCAATTGAAATTTCTTGAAAAGTGACTGCTTCCTGAGATTGGCGCTGCATGGCTTTAAATAAACCCAAAGCTTGTGAGCGATGTCCTGCTTTACCATCACTGACATAAACAATATGCATAGTCACTTTCCCAAAAATTCAATGTCTTCAAGCCAATAAAAAAGGCGAAACTTAGTTTCGCCTTTTCATCTTAACCGATCAGCTTATTTTACGTAAGTTAACCAGTGCGCATATTTAGGGTCTTTACCCTGAACCGCATTAAAGAATGCAGTTTGGATTTGCTCAGTGATTGGACCACGACAACCTTCACCAATTTGACGGTCATCATATTCACGGATTGGCGTCACTTCAGCAGCAGTACCTGTAAAGAATGCTTCATCAGCGATATAGAATTCGTCACGTGTAATACGACGTTCAACCACTTCAAAACCAAGGTCTTTCGCAATCGTAATAATGGTTTGACGGGTAATACCATCAAGTGCACCACCCGCGATGTCAGGAGTATGAATCACGCCATCACGAACTAAGAATACGTTTTCGCCTGAACCTTGACATACATAACCTTGTGGGTCGAGTAACATTGCTTCGTCATAGCCAGCATGTGCCACTTCTTGGTGTGCAAGAATGGACAAAGTATAGTTACCAGATGCTTTTGCTTTACACATGGTCACGTTTGGATGATGGTGCGTAAATGAAGACGTTTTAACACGGATACCCTTCGCCATCGCTTCATCACCAAGGTAAGCACCCCAGCTCCATGCAGCAACAACGGCATGAATGGTATTGTCAGTTGCTGCAATACCTAATTTTTCTGAACCAATAAAAATAATTGGACGTAGGTAGCAAGAAGCCAATTTGTTTTCACGAACCACATCAATTTGAGCTTGTTCTAATGCTGCATGATCAAATGGGACTTTCATTTGATAAATTTTTGCAGAATTTAATAAACGCTTAGTGTGTTCTTTTAAACGGAAAATAGCCGTTCCATTCGGAGTTTCATAAGCACGGACGCCTTCAAACACACCCATGCTGTAATGCAATGTATGTGTTAATACGTGAGTTTTCGCCTCACGCCAGTCAACCAATTGTCCATCTTGCCAAATAAAACCATCACGATCAGCCAAGTTCATGGCACACACTCCAAATTTTTACACACAGTCATTTTTATCCAATGCAAACGTTGCAGTTGGATCAATTAATCTTTGCCATAGCTTGCAAACGACCACTCGGGTATCGTGCCAATCGTCAGCTGAAACTTGCATGGATTGATTCGCAAGTGCTAAACGGTGGCTCTCGGCTCGTTCACGGAGATAAGCTTGAATCAATGCTGTCGCATCGGCGCTGGATAAGCAATCCGTTCTTGCGGCATCCTCAAGGATTCGTACGTTGTCAGAGTAATGGGCGAGATCGGGATTCGACCCACTCCATGCTAATACTGCATACTGTGCCATAAATTCGATGTCAACGATACCACCTGCATCTTGTTTTAAATGAAAAATTCCATCTTTTTGCTGCTCTTTAGAAGAACCTAGATGGTCTTTCATTTTTTGGCGCATTTTTAGCACTTCTGCACGAACATTGTTCTCATCTCGTGGCTGCGTCAAAATATTGCAGCGCAAGTTTTCAATTTCAATCCGTAAACTGTGCTCGCCTGCAATGGTTCTGGCACGTACTAAAGCTTGATGCTCCCAGACCCAAGCATTTTTATGTTGATATTGCTCAAAGGCTTTTAAGCTGGTCACCAATAACCCCGCCTCTCCCGAAGGTCGTAAACGTGTATCCACCTCATACACTCGACCATCTAGGGTTTGCGTAGTCATTAAGGACATAAATTTTTGTGCCACCCGCATAGCAAATTCAAAGCCACTAATTGGTTTCTGTCCATCCGTATCGGCTTGTTCGTCCATATAGTGAATAAACACCAAATCCAAGTCCGAACCATAACCCAGCTCGATGCCACCCACCTTGCCATAGCCAATCACCGCAAAAGCCATGTGATCAATCGAACAACGCTGCCCTTCTGCATCAATTGGATAGCCATGTTTTTTGGCAACAATTTGATATGCCAAATGCAAGGTTGCATTCACCGACACTTCAGCAATATCGGTCAATGCATCCGACACTTTCATCAACGGACTTTCTGCCAAAACATCACTAGCAGCTACTGCTAAGACATTGGATTTTTTAAATAATCGAAGAACACGCATTTGGTCTTCGACTTGATCAATTTCAATTCGAAGCAGTTGCTGACGTAGAGAGTCTTCTAAATCTTTACGCTTTGGCAGCTCAAAATCCATCGACAAAAACTCGTCCAACAGCACGGGATAATGCGTCAATTCTTCGCAGATCCACGGACTCACTGTTGCCATTTTCACTAATCGTTGTAATGCCCCTTTGCTCTCAATCAGCATCACCAAATAGACCGTACGGCGCAGCACCGACTCCACCAAAGGCATGAGACGTAGTAAGGCCACCTGAGGTTTATCTGACTGTAATATCGCCTCAATGAGATGTGGCCAAAAGGTTTTTAAGCGCTGTACAGCTTTGGCAGGTAATTTTTTCAGCGCATGTCCATACCAAAATTCGTGAATTAAATTTTTGGCATCATCATCTAGAACATCGTTCAACTGGGCTTCTAAATGACTATAACTTTCCAATAACGGATCGGGTTCTTTTTCTTTAATAAGATGTTCAAATTGGTAAATGACTTTGGCACGCTTCTGATTGAGTACATGCAAAAAGTCAACCCAAGATGCAAAACCTAAAGTATCTAAAATACGTTGGCGTGGTTCAGGCTCATGTGGCAACGATTGGGTTTGCTGATCATTGAGCGCTTGTATCGCATGTTCAATGCGACGTAAAAATAAATATGCATCTTCTAGATCAGCAACTGCGGTTTTTTCTAATAATCCAACTTCACCTAAATGATGCAGACTCACTAAACATTGACGGTCTTGCAACTCGAGTTTTGAACCGCCATAGATGAGCTGAAAGACTTGAACAATAAATTCTACTTCACGAATTCCGCCTGCACCGAGTTTAATGTCATCTTCGATATTACGACGCAGCACTTCACGTTCGATCATGGCTTTCATTTCACGCATAGCTTCGAAAGCAGTGTAATCGACATATTTGCGGAAGACGAAAGGTCGGGTCATTTCCAGCAACTCAGCGCCTTCTTTACCCCCCGTGACGATACGTGCCTTAATCCAGGCATAGCGTTCCCATTCTCGGCCATGTTGGCTTAAGTATTTTTCTAATGCAGCATGACTGATTGCCAAGGCAGAACCATCACCCCATGGGCGTAGACGCATATCTACACGGAAGACAAAGCCGTCTGCAGTAATATGGTCAAGCAGGTAAATTAATTTTTGTCCCCACAAAATACAGAACTGCTGTACATCGATACATTTTCGACCATTGGTTTCGCCCTGTTCATCAAAGGCAAAAATAAGATCAATATCACTTGAAAGATTAAGTTCCTGTGCGCCAAGTTTTCCCATGGCAACCACAATCAGGTCTTGAACTTTCCCCTTATAGCCTAGCGGTTCGCCATATTTCGCAATCAACGGATTCAGTGCAAAATCTTTTGCCGCACAGATGGACGCATCGGCAAAGTCTGAAAGCTCTCGAGTTAAGGTGACGACATCGGTGAGTTGATTGGCATCTTGCCAAATCCAACGGAACATGAGGCGTGCGCGCAGCACACGAATTGCACGCATCCAACTATTTTCATCTTGGATATCGGCAAGGCTGCTTGCGACAAAATGTTGAATTTGTGCTGTACTGAGCGAGGTTTGAAACTGATCAATTGCATAGTCTTGTTCTAAACTGGCCTGATGGATTCCGAGCACCTGTTCAGCATATTGACTGGCACGTAATGTTTTCTGCAATTGCTCCGCATTCATTTCACAAACCCTAGCGTGATTTTTTTCTAGTTATAACAGTTGATAACGCTTAGGGAAAAGTATTTTTAGGCTTTTATACCAATAGACGGACTTTAAAGTTCGCTTAAGGTCGCATCTTTCTGTGCACTGCTACTCTCGGTACTTAAGGTTTGATGCAGACTCGTCGCCTTTGGCAACCAGACTTTAAATTGTGTGCCTTCACCTTCTTTCGAGTTCACCACAATTTCACCCTGATTTAAGTCCACAAAGCGCTTACAAAGGACTAAACCCAACCCCGTACCACGTTCTCCTGCCGTACCTTTAATACTAACCGTCAGTTTTTGCTGAAATAAATCGTCAATCTGAGCTTGGGTCATGCCCAATCCAGTATCCTGAATGGTGAATAAAATCCGTTCACCATCTTGTTCGGCAGAAATCGTCACCACACCTCGTCCATCGGTATGAGTAAATTTCAATGCATTTGACACCAAATTTTGCATCACTGATGTGATCATATTGATATCTGCATTGACTTTAATGCCTTCAGGCACGGCATTGATCAGTCGGATATTTTTCTTCACGGCCAAGCTATTTAAGACATCACTCACAATTTTTGCAGACTGATGCAAATCAAAATTAATCGGGTGATAAACAAAGCGACCACCTTCTGCCATAGCCCAGTTCAATAAGCTTTCTAAGAGGTTATACGTCGACTGTGTGGTGTCATATAAATAGTCTGCAATATTTTGCACACTTGAATCATCTAAGGTACTGCGCTCCTGCGCCAAAACTTCAGAAAAACCTAATAGACCATGAAAAGGTGCTCTTAAATCATGAGCAATAATTTGGAAAAATTTAGTCTTACTAAAATTCAGTGCCGACTGCTGTTCATAGGCTTCTTTTAATTCGGCATTTTCAACACGGAGTTGAATGATGTTGACTAGACTTTGTACAAATTCTTCAACGATCTTTAATTGTTTGGCTTCAAATGCAGTGACTTGATCATCAAACAAAATCACTTTACCAATAGAGTCTTGATCATATTTTAAATCGAAAGCGACTAAACGCTGATGCCCTAAACCCAGTTCCTGCATATAGTCGCAGTAAGCTTGGTAATTTTCAGTGTCGCGATCTATACGGGAATGTTCAGCAAAAAACTGATCTAGACGATCATCATCAGCTTCGGCCATAAAGGCCTTAAATATGTGCTCTGACGCATACCATATATAAGGTTCATTTTTAAATGCGAGGACAGCATTATCGACTTGCACAATACCACGCGCGAACTTTAAAAATTCTGCAATGCGGTTGTCGTCCGTATAAACCCCCATCAATAAAGACAAACGACAGGAAGTTAATAATTCGGTTTGTGTACCAATATCCAGTAAACGTAAAGCCATCCCGTTGCTCTCCTCAGGGTTTATCTTAAAGATAAAAACCAACTGTTATGTTCAAGATTAATAGCAAAAATAGCCCAAACACTCAATAACAAAACCCAACAAAAAAACAAACATTATTTACGAATACGCTATTTAATCGAACTTTCATCCAATTAGAAAATAAAAATATCTATAAAGAACATAACATTAAAGGTAAAACAAAAATTAAAACAATAAAATTAGAAACTTAAATTAATTTAAATTTTATTGACTGTTTATTTTAAATCGCACTTTTCGCGTTTTATTCAAACTAAAAACATGACCAAAAGAAATATTCATTTACATAAGACCTAAAAAACTGGGTTTAATTTTCTTTAAATACATCACAAAAAATAGTGAGTTTTATGACTATTCTATGACCAGATTACTCATCAGGATGCTCGTTTCAGTCAGCTACACTAAATGAATCTATTATTAATCCTTTCTATTAGACTAATTTATTAGTTTTTATCAGTTGTGTGTGTCATTTGAGCATTAAACCATACTTGCTCGCTTTTACTTTATTAAACTGAGCTAAAGATTCGTTTCATGCTTCTAATGCACATGAACTCATTCACCCAAATGACTGAAGCTGAAAAAGTGCCATGCCTTATTCATCAGATATATAAGTTATCGCATAAACATTCCGCGACCTTTCAAAGTCAAACGGGGCATCAAACTCACGTCGTTCTTTAATAAAGTCCCCAATCCTGACTAATTTTCGAACTTCCGCACCAAATCTACACCTAAAAGTTAAGGCATTCGGTTTGACCTATCAAACGCTTTGCTTTACAACTAAAACTTGAACGAGCCATAAAGAACAGATCAGCCCCAAAAAAATGATATAAATTTAATTGTTCAATAGCTTTAAGCTATGAATAACAAGCTTTCAATATTTCCCTTCTCGGTTTTGCGCTAAAATTGGGCGTCAAACTGCACTTCTTTTGTATCATTTTTCTACGAAATGACCACATCACAGGATCTTGCGTTGACTGAAAAGCAATGAACCCCGATACTTTCATAGTTTTATTTAAGCAAATCGGTTCATAGAGGCGAGCCACAAGCTCGGACCTCAAAGACACAATCTAAAGCAAGGGGCTATATATGGCTGGTGGAAAGTCAACTATCATCTACACACTGACCGACGAGGCGCCATTATTGGCGACTTACTCTCTGCTGCCGATCATTGAAACCTTTACTAAACCTGCTGGCGTTGAAATCGTTAAACGCGATATCTCAGTTGCAGCACGTGTACTCGCTGAATTTTCAGACTATCTAAGCGAAGAACAAAAGGTGCCAAATAACTTGGCAGAGCTTGGACAATTAACCCAAGATCCAAGCACAAACATTATCAAACTTCCGAACATCAGTGCTTCAGTTGGCCAATTAACTGCTTGCATTAAAGAATTACAGTCTAAAGGTTTTGCAATTCCGAACTACCCAGAAAATCCAGCGACTGAGGAAGAAAAAGAAATCAAGGCACGTTATAGCAAATGCCTAGGTTCTGCTGTAAATCCTGTACTTCGTGAAGGTAACTCTGACCGTCGTGCGCCTACTGCAGTAAAAAATTACGCGAAGAAACATCCGCACTCTATGAGCGAATGGAAACAGTGGTCACAAACTCACGTTTCTCACATGGACGAAGGTGACTTCTACCACGGCGAAAAGTCTATGACTTTAGACCGCGCTCGCAATGTAAAAATGGAATTGATCACTAAGTCTGGTGAAACTATTGTTCTTAAGCCTAAAGTTGCGCTTCAAGACGGCGAAATCATCGACTCAATGTTCATGAGCAAAAAAGCACTTTGCGACTTCTATGAAAAAGAATTAGATGATTGTAAAGAAGCAGGCATTTTGTTCTCTCTACACGTAAAAGCGACCATGATGAAGGTGTCTCACCCAATCGTTTTCGGTCACTGTGTGAAGATTTACTACAAAGATGCATTCGAAAAACACGGCAAATTGTTTGATGAGTTAGGTATTAACATCAACAACGGTATGTCTGGTCTTTACGAAAAAATTGAAACTCTTCCGACTTCTCTTCGTGAAGAAATCATTGCTGACTTACATGCTTGCCAAGAACACCGTCCTGCACTTGCAATGGTTGATTCTGCAAAAGGCATCACTAACTTCCACTCACCTAATGACGTAATTGTAGATGCATCTATGCCCGCAATGATCCGTGGTGGCGGTAAAATGTGGGGTGCTGACGGCAAACAGTACGACTGTAAAGCTGTAATGCCTGAATCTACTTTCGCGCGTATCTACCAAGAAATGATCAATTTCTGTAAATGGAATGGTAACTTTGACCCACGCACTATGGGTACTGTACCTAACGTTGGTTTGATGGCGCAAAAAGCTGAAGAATACGGCTCACACGACAAAACTTTCGAAATCGCTGAAGCGGGTGTTGCAAACATCACCGACCTAGAAACTGGTGAAGTGTTGATGTCACAAAACGTGGAAGAAGGCGATATCTGGCGTATGTGCCAAGTGAAAGACGCTCCAATCCGTGACTGGGTGAAACTTGCTGTGACTCGTGCACGCAACTCAGGAATGCCTGCGATCTTCTGGCTTGACCCGTACCGTCCACACGAAAACGAACTCATCAAGAAAGTTCAAACTTACTTGAAAGATCACGATACAGACGGTTTAGACATTCAGATCATGTCACAAGTCCGTGCAATGCGTTATACACTTGAACGTGTTGCTCGTGGCCTAGATACAATTTCTGTAACTGGTAACATCCTACGTGACTACCTCACAGACTTGTTCCCGATTATGGAATTGGGTACTTCTGCGAAAATGCTTTCTATCGTGCCTCTAATGGCTGGTGGCGGCATGTACGAAACTGGTGCGGGTGGTTCTGCGCCTAAACACGTACAACAACTTGTAGAAGAAAACCACTTACGTTGGGATTCATTAGGTGAATTCCTTGCGCTTGCTGCTTCTTTAGAAGAAATGGGTATTAAAGAAGATAATACTCGTGCGAAATTACTTGCATCAACTCTTGATCAAGCGACCAGCAAATTACTTGATAACGACAAGTCTCCATCACGTCGTACTGGCGAACTTGACAACCGTGGCAGCCACTTCTACCTTGCTAAATACTGGGCTGAAGAACTTGCTGCGCAAGACGAAGATGCAGAGCTTAAAGCAAAATTCGCTCCTCTTGCTCAAGCACTTGCTGAAAACGAAGAAAAAATCGTTGCAGAACTTGCTGAAGTTCAAGGTAAAGCCGCGGACATCGGTGGTTACTACGCTGTAGATACAGCAAAAGTAAATGCTGTAATGCGTCCAAGCGCAACTTTAAATGCTGCTCTTGAGGCTGCTCAATAAGTTGATGCAAAACTAACTTAAGTTAGTGATGTAAAAAACCAGCGCTTCGGCGCTGGTTTTTTTATACCCTCATTTATATAGTGTTATGACAACTCTTTCATTTAATACTTTGCTCTAAATTTTATGAATGTGATTTATCAAAGGTTAGGATTTTTCATTCAACTACAGCCCTAAAATAAGGAAAACCTAAAATGGCAAATTCATGGGGAATACCAAAGCACATAGAAGATGCGGTCTCGGAGCGAGACCTGTGCTGTGTATATTGCGGCAAAAAGTTTGGCACTGAAAGAGCCAACAAGAAGTCTTGGGAACACATTATCAACGATATAAGAATTACAACCTTAACCAATATTGCATTGTGCTGTGTTGGCTGCAATGCATCTAAAGGCAATAAAGACTTAGCAACTTGGTTCCACTCTGAGAATGCTCGAAAAAGAGGTGTCAACACTGAGACAATTGCAGATGTCCTCAAAGTAGCTTTAGATAGTTAATAAATCTTTTAAATACTACAAGCCCTATAATACACCCGATCAATCACATTTGATTATTGTATTGATCTAATAATTTAAGCTTAGCATCTGATTCCACCATGAGTACCCAAACAAAATTCAGGTACTCATTTTACGAAGTGACCACCTGAAACGTGGCTAGTGAAATCATTGGAAATTTTCTAGGAATTTTATATAATTCATTACTTTTAGACATAAAAAACCCCAAGTCTTAATAAGCTTGGGGGTTTTTTAGAATTTTGGTCCCGAGGGTCGGACTCGAACCGACACATCATCTCTGATAGTGGATTTTGAATCCACCGCGTCTACCAATTTCACCACCTCGGGAAGGTGTTGAAACGTATAATAAACTGTTTCAAAAACTTGTCAACGCATGATGTTCTCATTTGATTAAAAATAAACCGTATAAGAATTTTTAGATGGATAATCCATCAATTTCAGCGTTAAAACCTAAAAAAGCTTATACTAAGCCAAATTTCATTATCCCCTTTTCAGATTTCTTAACATGCAACTTTCTGACTTTAACTTCAATCTCCCTGACGAACTCATTGCCCGCTATCCGCTTGAAACACGTAGTGCATCACGCCTGCTCCATCTCGATCTAAATGGCGAATATCACGACCATCATTTCACTGACATTTTAGACTTGCTCAATGAAGGTGACTTATTGGTACTGAACGATACCAAAGTGATGAAAGCCCGCTTGAAAGGCAAACGCGCTACAGGTGGTGCAGTTGAAGTCTTGGTTGAACGTATTCTTGACCCAAAAACCGCACATTGCCACATTAAAGCCAGCAATACGCCTAAAGAAGGTGCGGAATTATTTATTGGTCCAGACGAAGTTAAAGTGACCGTTCAAGGCCGTCATGAAAACTTATTTGTTGTGGAATTTTCACAGCCTATTTTACAAGTTTTAGATTTATACGGTGCTTTACCGATTCCGCCTTACTTTAACCGTGAAGCAGAAGCGATTGATACCGAACGTTATCAAACCGTGTTTAATGACCCAACCAAATTGGCTTCAGTTGCAGCACCAACAGCAAGCTTACATTTTGATGAAGCGCTACTCAAAAAATTGGCAGACAAAGGCGTAAATAAAACCTTTGTTACCTTGCATGTGGGTGCTGGTACATTCTTACCCGTGCGCACCAATGACATTGAAAATCACATCATGCACAGCGAATGGTGTGACGTATCAGAAGAATCTATGGCTTTAATCCGTGAGACAAAAGCACGTGGCAATAAAGTCATTGCTGTCGGTACTACAGCGACTCGCGCGACTGAAAGTGCAGCTCAAGCCAATGGCGGCGAACTCAAGGGTTGGACAGGTGATACACAAATCTTTATCTACCCTGGTTATGAGTTCAAAGTGGTCGATCGTTTAATTACCAACTTCCATTTACCTGAGTCTACCCTGCTCATGTTAGTTTCAGCATTGTCTAATCGAGACAATATTTTGAATGCTTATCACCATGCCGTCGAAAGCCAATATCGCTTCTTTAGTTATGGTGATGCAATGTTAATTGATAATATTAACCACAAATAAAATTACGCCGAAATCATCCCTATGCCGATAGATTCTGTAAAGCACTCCATCCATATTCGTCGAAAAAAGAATGCTGTGGTTTTTCAGAATATCGCTCGGCTTTGGGATATAGGCCGAAACGCAAAAACTCACCAAGAACTCCTCGATGGACTGCATCCATGGAATGCTCCCATTACGCTCAAATTTGAAAATTTACTCCCCCTAGCTTTAGCCGCACTGGGTATCGGATTCATGCTGTTTATTGTAATTCAGCCCGATCATGGCTGGGCACAGCTCTGCTTTGCTGCTGGGTTGGCCATGGTGTTCTGGGCCTATATCAGCTATGAAAAAGATGATCCGCTCAAAGAAGTTATTGCGTTTTTAGAAACTGAATGCATTGCTAGAAAATACCAACTGGCTTTTAACCGACAGCCTCAATACATTTCGATGCCGCTGAATAATCTGCAATTTATTGGCAATCTTAAACGCATGTTTCCCTTGTTTAAGCAAGGCAGCCTTTCGAATGACATTCAGACCTTTGCAAGCACCGTTTGGGAAGATGAAAATCAGCAACAGCATCAGGTCATGATCTTTCATTATCACTATGTGAATGAACTGAAAGTACGTGACAAAGACGGTGATGAAGTCACGGTGAAAGAAATTCATAAAGACCTGTGGGGCGTCTTCGTTTTTGATATTGGCATCCATGGACTTGCCGTATCTGCAACAGGCAAAAACTTTGGCTATCCCTATAGTTTTCCTTGGCACAGCAGCGATATTCAAACCAATCAAAAATTAAAATTTTATGGAGATAACCAAATGGAAATCGCTAAATTGCTCAGCCCGGGCTTTGTCCTCCGACTGGCGGATTTTTTTCAAAACCGTGAAGGTGATCTGCTATTTCATCCGAGCCACCGAATAATGTGCTATCTTGGCTCTACAGATTTATTTAAAGTCAGTAGTAAAGCAAAACGAATTCAGGATGTTTCTGCATTGCGTGGACATCTCAGAACCTTTAAATTAAATGCTTTAGAAAATTTGAAAAACGACTTAACGCAGTTTTTAAAATAGATTTCATACAATAATGCTTTAAATTACGACCTTTTATCTTGAGGATAAAATTTTATGGGGCTTTTGATCTTTGTTTTAATCATCATTGCATTGGTGATTGGCGCAATCATGATTCGCAACAACATTGTCCGACATCACAATGCAACCATTCGTGCATGGTCAGATGTAGCTAGCTATGAACGTCAAAAAATCAAAATTTTAGATGGATTACAGCCTTTGGTTGAGCAATATTCCAATTTTGAACAAGGGACTTTGGCAAAAGTCACTGAACTCCGTCAAAATATTATGAATTTGAACGTAAACAGTACTGATGTCAGCCAATTACAGCGTATTGAAGCCTTAAATCAAGATCTAATGCGCAGCCTGAATGTTGTGGTTGAAAACTATCCAGAGCTCAAAGCCAATGAAATTTATCTGAAAATGATGAATGAAATTGAAGAACAAAACGAAAATGTCGGTGCGGCGATTACTATTTTTAACCGCAACGTTGAGTTGTTCAACAACCACATTCAAGTGTTTCCTAACAATATTATTAATACGCTATTGCTGAGTAAAAAAGCGGTTCGCCCTTTCCGCGATCAAGCTGCCAGCCAAAATTTTGATTATCGTCCGAACTTTTAAGTTCGGGCTTTAATGCACAAAAGTAAAAAAAATAATGATGAGGTGATCAAGCACCTCCAAAACTAGAAAGAAAAATAAAATATGCAAAATCAAATTAATGCACTGAAAAATGTGCTGATTCAGGCGTTTTTCAAACTCTATGAGCAGCACCAAGACGACCATATTTACGCATGTACATTGGCGTTCAATCCCTATTTATCCATAGACTATATCGCAGTCTCTACGCAGCGTAGTATTTTTGCCGAAGATGAAGATTCTGCTCAATATCTTGCAGCGCATGATCGATGGAATGTGTCGAAATGGCGCTATCGTAGCCTACTGGCTTTAAGTCAAGACTTGGCGCAGTTCAAACTGACATCGGTAAATGAAGTGGGTCTTTTAGACCTTGATCCATCTTCGATCGAAAGCTCAATGAAGTCTGAGTCAACTAACCATCTTTCAATCTTGCTCAATGCCATACAACAAACAAAAGTCGACTTGGCTCAGTCCTACGGCATTGAATTGGACAACATCCTATTTTTTATCACGTTGCCTACACAGCCCGAAATAGAGATTTATTCAGCTCAGGTTTTAAATACACCAAGTACACAACTTGAAGATTTTCTTAAATCCAAACAACCCTTCCAACTCGACAGCTTACCCAAGCGTATGAAGTTGTCTCAGTATGATAAAGACCTGTTGATTGATTTGGCTCAAATCGTTGAAATACAACCTTATAACTATTTACATGTAGCCAATGAAGTCTATCTTTTAAGCTTAGAAAAAAGCTATGCAAGCACGAACCCCTATATTCAAAAACTCATTGACAGCATCGTGGCCATGACATCGGACCCGAAAGGCACATTTGCGATGGAAAAAGAAGAAATTTTGCAGCGAATTAACCAGTTCTATTTTAATGCCAAGAGTTCAGATGAAGCCTTGTCACAAGATGCGATCTATAAATTTACAGACTTAACACCCGACAAAGCTAGCGTTTAACCGCAGAATCAAGGAAAATAGAGCACTTTTAGCACTCTTACCATCAGCGAACTGTTTTTTCGCCTTGATCTGGACCTTGTATGAAGTTTGAAAAATTGGCGCAATCGGGCCGTGCTCGTCGCGGCCGTTTAACCCTTGAACATGGTGTTGTTGAAACACCTATGTTCATGCCTGTCGGTACTTACGGTACTGTAAAAGGCATGCTCCCACGTGACATTAAAGAAATTAAATCCCAAGTTATTTTGGGCAATACCTTCCATTTATATCTACGCCCAGGCCTAGATGTTATTCGTGAACATGGTGGCTTACACCAATTCATGAAATGGAATAACCCGATTTTAACAGATTCAGGCGGTTTCCAAGTCTTCAGCCTTGGCGCTATGCGCAAAATTAAAGAAGATGGCGTAACTTTCCGCTCTCCGATTGACGGCTCTAAAGTCTTTTTATCTCCTGAAATTTCGATGGATATTCAGCACACGCTGAATTCAGACATCGTGATGATTTTTGATGAATGTACGCCTTATCCTGCGACACATGAAGAAGCGCAAAAATCATTGCAGCTTTCTTTGCGTTGGGCAAAACGCTGTAAAACTCAACATCATGACGTGCTGAAAAACCGTAATGCCCTGTTTGGTATTATCCAAGGCGGCATGTACGAAGATTTACGTGATGAATCTTTAAATGGTCTGAAAGAAATTGATTTTGATGGTTATGCGATTGGCGGCTTGTCCGTTGGCGAACCAAAAGAAGAAATGATCAAAGTATTGGATTATCTTCCAGAGAAAATGCCTGCGGATAAACCACGTTACTTGATGGGTGTCGGTAAACCAGAAGATATCGTAGAAGCGGTTCGTCGCGGTGTCGATATGTTTGACTGTGTGATGCCAACTCGAAATGCACGTAATGGTCATTATTTTGTGACCGACGGTTTAGTGCGTATTCGCAATGCCAAATATCGTCATGATCAAAGTCCGCTTGACCCACATTGCGACTGTTATACATGTACAAACTTCACCAAATCTTATCTCTTCCATCTTGAGAAGTGCGGCGAAATGCTCGGTTCGATGCTCGGTACTATTCATAACTTACGTTATTACCTGCGTCTGACTGAAGCGATGCGTGATGCTCTCGATCATGGCACTTTTGATGAGTTTGTTGAAGACTTTTATCGTCGTCGCGGCATGGAAGTGCCACCTTGTCCTCAAGATTAATTCTTTCAGCATTTGCGCTGAAGAAAAAGACAAGGTAAATTGCTGAACAAGTCCAATTTATTTATCAAAGTATTGATAACCAGTTTTTTTAGTTTAGGAAAATGAAATGAGCCTTTTTATTTCTACTGCTCACGCGGCAGGTGAAGCTGCACAGCAACCAAGCATGATGGCAAACCTGTTGATGATTGCGGTATTTGTCGCAATCTTCTACTTCTTGATCTGGCGCCCTCAATCAAAACGTGCAAAAGAACATCGTGCACTGATTGAAAGCCTAGGTGTTGGTAGTGAAGTTGTTTTTGCGGGCGGTTTAATGGGTAAAATCACAAAAATCGAAGGTGATTTTGCAGTTGTTGAACTGAACCGTGGCGTAGAAGTAAAAGTACAACGCGCAAGTGTGATTTCAGTTCTGCCTGAAGGCACTCTAAATAACCTTTAATCAAAAAATAAGTCGTGCACTCGCACGGCTTTTTTCATTTTAAGAAGAAAACGAATGCGTTACCCAGCATGGAAATATCTACTGATTCTAGTGGTACTAGTCATCAGTACATTATATGCCCTGCCAAGTTTGTATCCTGATGAACCTGCTGTTCAAATTTCAGGTGCCAAAGCCGGTACCCAGATTGACCAAAGCATCGTACAAAAAGCAGAGCAGATTTTAAAATCTGAAAATATTGCCAGCCATGACAATAGCTTCACCAATAATGCCGCTTTATTACGTGTTGATTCGAGCGAACAACAATTAAAAGCGAAAGAAGCACTGCGTCGTGGGCTCGGTGAAAATTATGTCGTCGCACTGAACCTTGCGCCTACTACCCCAGAATGGCTACAAAAAATTGGTGCTAAACCAATGAAGCTGGGTCTGGATTTACGTGGTGGTGTACATTTCCTACTTGAAGTGGATATGGATAAAGCCATTTCACAACGTATGGAAACGTCTGCGGCTGACTTACGTCGCCAACTTCGTGACAATAAATTAAAATTCAATAGCTTATCTTTGAGCAACAACACCATTACGATGCAATTTGCAAATAATGATGATCGTTCTGCAGCTATGGATTTCCTTCGTCGTAACGGCAATGAATATACTCAACAAGCGGTTGCAACAACTGAAGGTTCAACACTACGTTTAAGCTACACAGATACACGTAAACAAGAAATTCAGTCTTATGCTGTCAACCAAAACTTAACAACTTTACGTAACCGTATTAACGAGTTAGGTGTAGCGGAAGCATTAGTACAAACCCAAGGTAGCAACCGTATTGTGGTTGAATTACCGGGTGTGCAAGATACTGCTGAAGC
Organism: Acinetobacter sp. YH12049; assembly: GCF_013419875.1. NCBI lineage: Bacteria > Pseudomonadati > Pseudomonadota > Gammaproteobacteria > Moraxellales > Moraxellaceae > Acinetobacter > Acinetobacter sp. YH12049. Next base: position 49,900 of record NZ_VOZH01000014.1, read on the forward strand.
AAAACGTGTACTTGGTCGTACGGCAAACCTAGAGTTCCGCTTGGTTTCTGACTTAAATGATCAATACATCGATCCATACACAGGCCAAGCCAAAGGCTCATTACCGCCGGGTACAGAAGCTTTTGCTTATGAATCTTTGGACAGTGGTCGTCAATTATTGCTTAACCGTAACCGTATCTTAACGGGTGAACGTGTACAAAACGCATCATCAGGCTTTAGCCAAGATACAGGTGGTGCTGAAGTAAATATTACTTTGGACACTGCGGGCGGTAAGTTGATGTCTGAAGCTACTCGTAATGCTGTAGGCAAACGAATGGCAGTTTTGTTCATCGAGAACAAACAAAAAATTAGTTATGTTGCAGATCCTGCAACAGGTACACAAACTGAAGTTCGTACGCCTTATACAGAGTCTGTGGTCATCAATGCTGCAACTATTCAAGCGGTATTGGGTTCTCAGTTCCGTATTACTGGTCTGGATTCACCTCAAGAAGCATCTGAACTTGCATTGATGTTACGTGCTGGTGCATTGGCAGCGCCAATGTACTTCGTTGAAGAACGTGTAATTGGTCCGAGTCTCGGCCAAGAAAACATCGACAAAGGCGTATTATCAACTCAAATCGGTTTCTTATTGGTTGCGATTTGGATGGTGGTCTTCTTCCGTGTGTTCGGTTTGATTGCCAACTTTGCTCTCGTGGTTAACCTTGCCATGATTTTAACCATCATGTCTTGGATTGGCGCGTCCCTCACCCTTCCGGGTATTGCAGGTATCGTGATTACCATTGGTATGGCGGTCGACGCCAACGTACTGATCTGTGAGCGGATACGAGAAGAAATTAAATGGGGTGCCTCGCCGAAACAGGCGATTGTTGCGGGTTATGATCGTGCGTATAACACCATCTTTGACTCCAACTTAACCACATTCTTGGTTGCTTTCATTCTGTTTGCAATTGGTACAGGCCCGATTAAAGGCTTCGCGGTTACCCTAATGATTGGTATTGTGTGCTCGATGTTCACAGCGATTACCGTGACACGTGCAATCGTACAAATCATTTATGGTAAAAAACGTAACCTGAAGAAGTTGAGCATTTAGGAGATCGAAGATGACTGAAAATACTCAACCGAAACAATACGGCCGTCCGGACAACGAGCGCATTATTCCGTTTATGAAGATTGCCAAACCGGCAGCCTTGATATCGATTGTCTTAACGCTCGCAAGTATCTTTTTTATTTGCACCAAAGGTCTAAACCTCGGTTTGGACTTTACTGGCGGTATAGCAGCAGAGTTGAACTATAGTCAACCAGTAAAATCTACCGATGTGAGCTCAGCGCTGACAAAAGCTGGTTTTAAAGATCCTGTAGTACAAACCTTAGGATCTGACCGCGACCTGATGGTTCGTATGCCAGTTCAAAAAGACATTGAAGCTGAAGACTTAACCAAAGCCATTACGACTGCTGCTCAATTGCCAGGCAATAAAGCAGAAGTACATAAAGTTGATGTGGTTGGTGGTCAAGTCGGTAATGAACTCTATGTGCGTTCAGCTGGTGCTGTCGGCCTTGCCCTACTACTCATGTTGGTCTATGTGACCATCCGTTTCGAATTTAAACTTGCGATAGGTGCAGTACTTTCGTTATTCCACGATATCGTGGTAACGATTGGTATTTTTGCCATGATGCAATGGCCATTTGACTTAACTGTCTTGGCTGCATTATTGGCAATTATCGGCTTCTCACTGAACGATAACATCGTGGTCTCTGACCGTATTCGTGAAAACTTCCGTAAGATTCGCGGGGCTGAACCTGTTGAAGTTGTAAACAGCGCATTAACAGAAACTTTACGCCGTACCATTCATACCTCTATGACACTATTACTTGTTGTCGTAGCAATGATGGTATTGGGCGGTGATGGTCTGAAATGGTTCTCTGTTGCAATGTTTGTGGGTGTGTTTGTGGGTACTTACTCATCTATCTATATTGGTACGGCTTTCGCGTTATGGCGTGGTCTGAACCGTCAGGACTTCATTGTTCAAGTGAAGCCTGAGTTTGAAGAAGAAGAGATTCCTTAAGCTTTTCAACTTATAGTTCAGATCAAAACCCATCTTCGGATGGGTTTTTTTATGCGACTACCTTAAATAAATGAGCTAGGCAAAATCGCAATAATAGGATGTAACTTTTTAATATCGGATTGCAGGAATTCTACCTGTCGTTTTTGGTCTAGACTTGCAAATTGCCATGTATCATCTGTTTGCTGTATCACGTTTAAAATTAAATTTAAGCCATTTCGCAAATATACACAGGCTAGATCCGATCTCTCTACCCCTCGCCGTTCATCACAGACCACAAGCCAACCCTCTTGTAATACAGGGGCATAATACGATGCTGTGATGCGAATCAAATACAGGTCTTGAGTGTTTTTAAATAATGCTGAATATTGAGATGAATCATTTGAAATCGGTTTTAAAGAAAATGCCTGTGTCTCAACCACCTGCATTTCAAAAAGGACCAAGCTTGCTTGCTCCTCAGTGCACTTGTCTTGTTCTATAAACTGAACCTCATCATCCAAACTTCCCTTAATGAGTCCCAATTGTGACTCTAATTCACGGGCAAATTTCTCACCAATTTGGCGGTGACTATTCAACAATTGAGTAATTAAAGGGATGTCTAAATCATGATGTTCACAAACCGCTTTGCCATTTTTAAATTGGCCAGTTGCGACCCATCGATCGATTGCATGAGATAAATTCTGTCGACGTTTTTCAAAAAGTTCTGTTGGCAACATAAGCATTCGAGTTTTATTTTAGCCTTGCTCCAATATAATAAAAAACCCGCATGCCGCGGGTTTTTTATTCAATCTTTTTACTTATAAACAAAATGCTTGATCAACTGCCCTGCACCAAACGGCGTGCACTGATAATGCCTGGTTGCTGTTCAAGACGTGCTAACAACTTAGACAACTGTGCCAAACCTTTTACTTCAATCAACAGCTTCATATTAGCAATACCATCACTTTCAGAGATTGTATTCACCTGACGAATGTTGATTTGATCAGAGAAAATAACTTGGGTTAAGTCTTTTAACAAACCACGGCGGTCATAAGCTTCAACCACAATTTGTACACTTTGACCACGGGTTGGCTGCATTTCCCAATCGGCTTCGACAGCGCGTTCGGGTTCTTGACCAATCATACGCACATAGTCAGGACAAGCGACTTTATGAATACTCACACCACGATTCAAAGTAATGTATCCCGCAATCGACTCCCCATGTACGGGCTGACAGCACTGTGCAACGTGTAATTCCACGTTATCCAGTCCATCAATCAAAATACCATGCGCAGATAAGGTATGACTCGCACGCGGATTCAATGTTGGTTTAAGCACCAGCTCAGGTTCATCCTGATCCAGATGCATATGACGGTTTACCTGATTGATTAAGGCATGCAGGCTAATATCACCATTCACCAAACCAATTAAGATATCCTCGCCTAATTTCACATTGAAATGGTTGCAGTAATCATTCAAATCAATGCTTTTTGGATGAATCGCAAGACGTGATAATTCTTTATTTAGAATTTCACGCCCCACTTCCAAATTCTTGCTACGGTCTTGCTGACGGAACCAATGGCGTAACTTGTCACGAGCACGTGCTGTCTTGATATAACCCAGTGAATTCACCAACCAATCACGGTTCGGCTCACGGTCTTTCTTGGTTAAAATCTCAACTTGCTCGCCAGTTTTTAGCGTATAAGTCAAAGGAACATAGCGTTGGTTTACACGTGCTGCATAGCACTTGTTACCCACTTCAGTATGTACATGATATGCAAAATCTAAAACAGTTGAGCCACGTGGTAGTTCTTTAATATCACCATCACGACTAAACACATAGATTTTCTCAAAATCTTCGAACTCTTGTATTTGTTCAAAGTTTTCCGAGTCTTCTTCATCCTTATGTGCACTGGCATCATTACGTTCTTGATAATGTTCAAGTACCGCACGAAGCGAGTGTAGACGATGATTAAATGAATAATCGGTCGTCTTCGAACCTTCTTTATAGTTAAAGTGCGAACATACCCCTAGCTCAGCTTCTTCATGCATGTTCTTGGTACGAATCTGCACTTCTAGCGATTTATTTTCTGCAATGACTGCGGTATGAAGCGAACGATAGCCATTAGCTTTAGGGTTAGTAATATAGTCGTCAAACTGATGCGGGATGTGACGCCAAATTTGATGCACAATACCCAATGTGTGATAACACTCAGGTACGCTATCCACTAATACACGAACTGCACGAATATCGTAAAGCTGATCAAAACTCAGGTTCTTACTTTTCATTTTTCGATAAATCGAATAAATGTGTTTCACCCGACCATTAATTTCGGCCACGATGTCATGATCAAGCAATTCTTTGCGTAATTTATCGGTTACAAACTGAATATATTGCTCACGCTCTAGACGTTTTTCATTTAATAAAGATGCAATTTCCTTATAACGTTCAGGCGCTAAATAGCGGAACGCTAAATCTTCCAGTTCCCACTTTAACTGTGCAATCCCTAAACGGTGCGCGAGCGGCGAGTAAATGGTTAAAATTTCTCGTGCGACACGCTCTTGACGCTCTTTGGTTGAATGCGCTAACTCACGTAATGCATAGGTACGTTCAGAAAGTTTGATTAATACAACGCGAACATCTTCGGTCACCGAAATCAGCATTTTATAAATGCCGGTCAAATGTTCACGCTGGTTATTATTAAAATGATCTTCTAAACGTTTATTTTGCTCAATCAGGTCAGACAACTTACCCATGGCAAGCGTGCCTTTCACCAAAGCATGCACTTGATCGCCAAATTTGCTTTGGACTTCTTCTAAACTGGTTACGCCTTCACGAACACTTCGATACAGCATGGCTGCTGATAACGTATCTTCATCCGCATACAGATGAGCAAGAATATCCGCCATTTCAATACCCGTATAGAAGGTATTCGAGCGATGGTTGACCGTTGTTTCAAGTTCATTCTGTAAGGTCAGATGTGCAACTTCTTCGAGTTGCTTTAGAGGAGCCCCGTCAAACATGCCACTCACACGCTCTAGCCATTCAGCCAAATCATGCTGTGCTTGCTCGGCATGTTCTACAGTCGTTTCCTGAGACAGCTCATTGAGACGTCCAGGTAATTGTTCACGTACTGTGACCATACCCTACTCCTAGTTTTCTACGCTTCATAACTTTTAATCGTTTATCTGATTTTCTTTTTCGAACAAAGCAATCGATTCGACATGCCCTGTATGGGTAAACATGTCCATGACACCCGCTTTTTTCAAACGGTAGCCTTGTTGTACCAGCATTCCAGCATCGCGTGCTAGTGTTGCAGGATTACATGACACATAAACGATTCTTTTTGCACTAAATTTGGGCACATAACGCATTATTTCTTCTGCACCAGAACGTGGAGGGTCTATCAATAATGCATCAAATCCTTGTTTTGCCCAAGAATGATGCGAAAAATCTTTTGTTAAATCTTGTGAATAAAATTTCAGTTGCGAAAGGCCATTGTTTTGTGCATTTTCTGCACCACGCTGAACCATTTCTTCACTCCCTTCAACTGCAACGACTTGACCCGTTGAACCCACACATTGAGCAAGTGGTAAAGAAAAGTTTCCTAAGCCACAAAACAGATCTAGAACTCGCTCACCCTGTTGTAACTGAAGCAATTCACATGCCAGTTTCACCATTTGCGGATTAATCGTGGAATTCACTTGCGTGAAGTCCTGAGGATTAAAGCCAAATTCCACAGCAAAGTCACTTAGACCATAGTGCAGACGCATCGGTGCATCGGGATGATCCACGCGATGTAAGCTGTCTGGCCCTTCAGGTTGTAAGTACAGTTGCCACTCTTTATGTAACGTAAATTTTACTAATTGGTTGACATCTTCCGCGCAAAGTTCCGCCGTATGACGAATCAGGAGGGCAATTTCTTGATCTCCCATGGCCAGTTCCATATGCCCAATATCTGCTTTACCTTGCAAACCTTGTAACAGTTGTTTGAGTGTGGTGATTGAGCCAAACTCACGATCCAACACCATACAACGGTCAATCGAAGTCAGTTTATTTGACTGGCTTTCACGAAAGCCGACCACGAGCTTATCTTTTGCAGGTAAGTAACGCACACCGATACGCGCTTTACGACGGTAATCTTCACGCAATGAACGTAAAGGAGCTAACCATTGATCAGGTTGTATCCCAGCAAAATGTTGCAAATGTGATTGTAAAACATCTTGTTTTAAACGAATTTGCTCGTCGGGATGAATATGCTGCATGCTACACCCACCACAGACCCCATAATGTGGGCAGGCCGGTTTAACCCGTAGAGCAGACTCTTCACTCAGCAATTCCAGACTATCTGCTTCTTCGAGACGCTTAACGACATTAGTAATACGCGCATGCACCGTTTCACCTGGCAATGCATAACGAATAAATACTTTCTTACCGTGTTTTTCCGCAGGATGATCTGGATGCGTCCCAAAGTGCGCTATGCCTCGCCCCTCATGTGAAAGCGATTCAACCTGAAATGTATAAATGGGTTGTTGGGCTTTTTGGGGTTTGGCTTTGTGTTTCATGCGTACCTAATGTGTGGAAGATGGGAAATCAGATTGGGTGAATTCGGTACGTTGCGAGGTTTGCTGCCATACCAATAAAAAGTCAGCGTGTTGCGGCTGAGTTTGTAAATATTGAATCGTACTTTGAATCAAGTGCTGATGATCATTCAACAATAACTGCCCTTTCAGCAACAGCCAGCGTAAATAAATCAACCATGTATTGAGCACATCACCTTCACAGTAGCTGGTCAGTTCCATCCACTGTTGTTCACGCACATATTCAGGCACATGGTAGCCACCATCACCACGTTTACCGGGGAAACCAAGTAAATGTGCTGCATCGTCGAGCTTTTGAAAATGACGACCATGGAACATGGCTATGACATCCATCAAATCTACATGACGATGATGATAACGATTCTGGTAGTTATTATAGCGCTTTTGCGTATCAATCTCGCCCTGATCGAACAAACTTGGTGCAGATAGTCCGTGATACATGGCACGGAACAAAATCACAGGCAAATCAAACTGTGAACCGTTCCAACTGACCAAGGTCGGATGACGCTTTTCAAAAATAGAAACGAATTTTTTTAAAATTTCAGCTTCGCTATTGTCTTCACGGCTAAATGAAAACAACTTCATGCCCTTTTCATCAATCCATAGTCCAGAGATACAGACAATTTCATGCAAGGCCAAACGCTGAAAATCCGTGCCCGCCTCTTGGCGACGCAGTTTAGTCAGCGCAGCATCTAGATCCACCTCAGGCAGATCCAGTCCATACAAATGCGCACCTGACTTCAAATCTGTCAGTGTTTCGATATCAAAAATTAAAACAGGTAAACGCATAAGTACTCACCAGTGCCGATCGGCCACTGTAATTATTCAGGATCAACAACAGAGAATAGACCAGTAGACAAGTATCGGTCACCACGGTCACATACGATGCAAACAATCACGGCATCCGGATTTTCTTCAGCCAATTTAACTGAAGCCCATACCGCACCACCCGATGAGGTACCTGCACTGATACCTTCTGTACGTGCTAAACGACGAGCTGTTTTTTCCGCTTCAATTTGCGGAATATCCATAATGCGATCAACACGTGAAGGGTCAAAAATCGTAGGAAGATATTCTTGTGGCCAACGGCGAATACCGGCAATGTTTGAACCTTCAGACGGTTGTAAACCAACAATTTGAATATCCGGATTTTGTTCTTTTAAATATTTCGAAATCCCCATAATGGTCCCGGTGGTTCCCATTGAGCTGACGAAATGTGTAATTTTACCACCTGTTTGTTTCCAAATTTCAGGCCCAGTAGTAAGGTAATGTGCTTCCACATTGTCTGGGTTACCAAACTGGTTTAGGACTAAACCTTTGCCGTCTTTTTCCATTTGAAGGGCAAGATCACGTGCTTCTTCCATGTTTTCTGATTCGATCAGTTCAGCACCGTAGGCACGCATGGCATCTTTACGCTCTTGGCTAGAACTTGCGGGCATGATCAAAGTCATTTTATAGCCACGCATTGCTGCAACCATGGCTAAAGCAATCCCCGTATTTCCGCTCGTCGCTTCAATCAACGTATCACCCAGTTTAATCTGACCACGCTTTTCCGCTTGCATAATCATGTTATATGCAGGGCGATCTTTGACCGAACCCGCTGGGTTATTGCCTTCTAACTTGGCTAATACTGTTGCTTGAGTATGACTTGCCAGACGCTGTAAACGCACTAACGGCGTGTTGCCGACGTAATGGTCTAATAAAAAATCGTCTGCTTGAAAATCAGGGGTTGTATTACTCATTATTCACACCTATATCGAGGTGCGCCTATTGTATGAAAAAATGCCTTTGCCTGCACCCATTTGCCTCGCTTTTTCGCGAAAGTGATTAAAGCGCAATCAGTTTTAAATAATCCATGCTAATATTCGGGGCATAAGGAATAAACTGCTTAAACCATGTCAAATATCAACAAAAAGCTTTTTAAACGCCTACACTTAAATCATGCCTATGGTCAGTTGATTGCACTTATTTTTGTGCCGATCACCATTTTGGCCTGTGTCGGTGCGATGTTGGTAATAACAGAAACCTCCAATGCAGCCAAAGCACAACAAAGACAAATGGCTGTTGCGATTCTGACGCGCTATCAACCGACATCAGAATCGGCTATAGAGTTGCTCAACCATTATCCGTGGCAGTTTGATCAAGCTCGTAATGCCATGCAAAGCATGTTGAACGAAAAACATTTGATTCGTGCTGCGATTATAGATTTCAAAGGCAATAACCGCCTGAGCATTGGCTTTCAAGATCAAGCTATTTGGCCTGCTTTTGACAGTAAAGCATCTTTTATTGGACCAATTCCACATCAGGGTAACCATGTTTATGCCCTGAAAATTTCAGATTCAACCCAGACGCCGGCATGGTTAAGCATTGAACTGGATAATCAACCGCTGCAAATTGCCCGCTATCGCGTGTTAATCGTGTTGATTGCAACAGGTTTATTGACGCTCTTATTACTTTTGCTGTGTTTGAATTTCTATTCACGTCGTTGGATTGCACCAATGTACGAAATTCGTATGCAGTTACAACGTTTAAATGCCGACACCCTAGATCAGCACATGATCATTAACAGTACTGGCGAACTCCGTTTATTACAGCGTGATATTGCCAATGTGGTTAAACGCTTGCATTTCAGTTTCTTAGAGTTACGTGAACATACCGAACAAACTGAAGATGACTTAAGACGCACCCTCGATACTTTGGAAGTGCAAAACATCACCTATCGTCAAGCTCGTGACCAAGCGATCCATGCCAATCAGTCGAAGTCGGTGTTCTTAGCCAATATTTCCCATGAACTGCGCACGCCACTGAACAGTATTGATGGCTTTATTCATCTTTTACTGCGCCAAGGCAACCTCAGTAATGAGCAAAATTTATATCTACAAACGATTCGTAAATCTTCAGCGCATTTATTGGCTTTAATTAATGACGTGCTTGATTTCTCCAAAATTGATGCCGGCAAACTAGAACTCGAAACTGCACAATTCGACTTAGAAGAAGCCGTGTTTGATGTGATGGATATGTTGTCGCCATTGGCAGCGCAAAAGCATATTGATATGACCTTCTACTATGCGGACAATGTGCCGAAATTTGTGGTTGGTGATGCCCTTCGCTTCAAACAAATTTTGACCAACTTAATTTCAAATGCGATTAAATTCACTCCAGATGGTGAAATTATTGTCCGTGTCCGTATGGAGCATGATGACATCGGTCAATGTCTGCTGCACTTTAGTGTGCAAGACAGTGGTATCGGCCTAAGCGGTACTGACCGCAAGAAACTGTTTGAATCCTTCTCGCAAGGTGATGCATCTGTGACCCGTCAATTTGGCGGTACAGGTTTAGGTCTTGCCATCTCCAAACAATTGGTCAGCCTAATGCATGGACAAATTGGTTTTGAAGATAACCAAGAACGTGCGCCAACAGAAAAAGGTTCAACCTTCTGGTTTACTGCGCGCTTTGTGGTCGATGAAGAAATTGAAATTGTGCATCCACAATTTAGCAATCTACAAGTTGTGTCTTATTTGGCGCACCCAGCAACTGCCAATGTCCTACGTCATTATTTAGAAAATTATGATGTTGAGCATATTGAAACGCAGTCGATCCTTGATTTATTTAGTAGACTTAATCAGTTGCAAACCAATGAAAACACTTGGTTGATCGTCGATCATAGCGGCGACTCCGAAGCTTTACTGAAAGAAATTCGTCATCGGTATAGCGGTAACTTAGCGGTTTATGGCTATCAAATGATGCTCGATCCAAACATGTTGAACGAGTACCGTGCCCGTCCACTGCATCAACCCCTCAGCCGTACAGCGCTGATTCAGTTGTTGAGTAATGAGCCGTGGTTTGATCAAGAGCAGCATGAAGAATTTAATGGTCAAGGTCTGCACATTTTGGCTGTCGACGACCATTTGCCAAACCTGATTGTGCTTGAGGCCCTGCTCTCTGAGCTGAATGTGAAAACCACCAAGGCTTTGAGTGGACAAGAAGCTATAGAAATCATTCAGGCTCGCCAAGAGCAAGGTTTGGCAGCTTTTGACCTCATCTTTATGGATATTCAAATGCCAGTGATGTCAGGTGTCGATACCACGCGTGCCATTCGATCACTTGAGTCAACCTTTGAAAATCATAAGCGCCTTCCTATCATCGCTTTGACGGCACATGCGCTCTCCGAAGAAAAACAAAAGCTTCTACAAAGCGGTATGGATGACTATGTCACCAAGCCAATTCAAATGGATCAAATTATTCAAATCTTGACCCAATGGACTACCGATAACTTTAAGAAAGTGCCGGTTTTAGAGCGCAGTTCGGTGATTGAAGCCCTAGAGCCAAGTATTTTAGATTGGCAGCAAAGCTTGCAGTTGGCCGCGAATAAAGAAGACCTTGCGGTCGATTTACTGAAAATGCTCGTCGATAGCTTTGAGCAAGAAACCCATGAAATGGCACAGCTCATCGAAGATGAAGATTTTCCACAATTAGAGCATGTGCTACATCGGCTTTATGGCGCAACCCGCTATGTGGGCGCTCCGACCCTCCAAGAGGTTTCAGGTCATTTTGAGCAGTTTGTATCGACCTTACGTAAGGAACGCCGTAAAGCAGATGACGCTTTTGTCCAAGAAACCCTGAACCGTTTTGATGAGTTAAAAAATGTCATGGCTCAAGTTGAACACGCAGCTCAACAAATCTTAGCCAAACAAAATAATTAAGCACAGTCCGACTAAAGTCAGTGCCGTCCAGCTTCTGTTGTGACTGCACTGTCATGTATCCTGTCAGGGTGCATGCTATGCTCGGGCGCAGAAACAACAAGAGTAATTACCATGGCTTTATTACGTGTAGAAAAAAATAATGGCATTGCAACGGTTTACTTAAACCGTCCAGAAAAACGTAATGCAATGAGCTTTGCATTGCTCAAAGAATTGGTCAGCACCGCTGAAAAATTAAAAAAAGATCGTAGCTTACGCTGTGTCATTTTAACCGGTGAAGCCAATGTATTTAGTGCTGGCATTGATTTGGCTGACCTAAATGATCCGAAAAATCGTGCCTATGCTGCATGGGAACTGTTAAAACCCGGTCAAAGTTTATTTCAAAAAGCCTTTCTGATTTGGCAGCAACTTCCTGTGCCGGTGATTGCCGCACTTGAAGGCTTTTGCTTTGGTGCAGGCATGCAACTTGCCTTGGCTGCCGATATCCGTATTGCCCACCCGAAAACGCAAATGTCGATTATGGAAAGCCGTTGGGGCTTAGTCCCTGATATGGGCTTAACCCGCTCACTCAAAGGTGTGATTGGACTGGATTTAGCCAAAGAATTAACCCTTACAGCACGTATTTTTGACGCAGAATATGCCAAGGATATTGGCTTAGTGACGCATTTAAATGTACAGCCTTTGCTTCAGGCACAGCAGTTAGCCGAAGAATTATCGCAACGTTCACCAGATGCCTTGGCAGCGGCAAAACAAGTGCTAGATGCTATGGAACATAGTCCAAAACGCTCTTTACGCTTAGAAAAAATCTGGCAATTTAAATTACTGCTCGGCAAAAACAGCCAATTGGCACGTAAAAAAGATAAGAACCCAGAGGTTCAGTTTTTACCACGCCAATATAAGTAAAATAGTCACACAGGATAGATTGAGTACAGCACATGGCGTTTGATCGTAATACAAAAATTGCATTTCTAGGTATGGGGCTGATGGGTAGCCGTATGGCCACGCGTCTCATTCAGGCAGGATTTGAAGTTGCGGTATGGAACAGAACTGCCGCTGCGTGTGATGAGTTGATTGCGATTGGCGCGACAGCGCTTCAATTGGACAAGATTGCCCATTATCCTGTGGTTTTATCTTGTCTCGCAGATGATGCTGCTGTTGCCGCGGTGTATGCAAGCATCGAAACCCATTTAGCGGCAGGACAAATTATTGTCGACTTCTCGAGTCTTTCTGTGAATCAATCCCATCAATTGGCTCAAGCTGCAAAGTTGAAACAAGTCACTTGGATTGACTCTCCTGTTTCGGGGGGCACAGCAGGTGCTGAACAAGGCACTTTGGTCATCTTTGCCGGTGGTGATGCTCAAACGATTCAAGATTTGAGTCTGATTTACAATGTTTTATCTCAACGTGTTACCCGCATGGGCGACTCAGGTACAGGTCAAGCCACCAAAATTTGTAATCAGCTGATCGTTGCTGCCAATAGTACGTTAATCGCCGAAGCCGTTGCATTGGCCGAGAAATCAGGTGTAGACACCACGTTATTAGCACCAGCGCTTGCCGGTGGTTTTGCAGACTCAAAACCTTTTCAGATTTTAACTCCACGTATGGCCTCGCATCAGTTCGAACCCGTGCAATGGAAAGTTCAAACTTTATCTAAAGACCTGAATAATGCAGTCCAACTGGCCGCCGAGTTTGAGTTAAGCATCCCTGTTGCCAGCCTTGCTTTATCGCAACTCAAAGCCCATCAGGACAATGGTTTTGCAGAAAAAGATTTAGCCACCATCATTCAACATGTCGAACAAAACTAACGACTTTCACTTTAGAAGTAAATTGCTTCAAGGACGATATACATGACTCAGCTCGCGGTTAATTTATCCATGATTTTTACCGAAGTGCCGTTGTTAGAGCGTTTTGCTTTGGCTCGTGAACATGGTTTTAAGCATGTAGAAATTCAGTTTCCGTATGAGCTGAGTATTGAGCAAATCCAAACCCAGCTCACTATCAATGATTTAAGCCTGTGTTTAATTAATGTCCCTGCGGGTGATTTGATGCAAGGCGGCGATGGTCTTGCGGGAGTTCCGGGGCGTGAAAATCAATTTCATCAGGCCTTAGAGCAATGTATTCGCTATGCCACTGCGTTAAATGTACCGAGTGTCAATATTTTAGCCGGCAAACAGCCCCAAGATGCAGACTTACTCCCATGTTTAAATACCTTGTCGAGCAACCTTAAACTGGCATGCCACATGTTGTCCGAACATCATATTCAACCGGTATTTGAAATGATTAATGGCACTGATATGCCGCGCTTTTTGGTGCAAAATATTGCCCAAGCTCAGGAAATGCTTGAAGCTGTACAACACTCTACTTTGAAGATGCAATATGACTGCTACCACATGGCGATGATGGGTGAAGATATTCTCAGTACTTTGGCAGAAAATATTCAGGATATCGGTCACATACAGTTTGCTGACTGTCCGGGGCGACATGAACCTGACTCAGCGCAGATTCCATTTGCAGAGATTTTTAAATGGTTAGATCAAAGCCAATATACAGGTTACATCGCGGCTGAATACCGACCACGAAGCAACTCATCACATTCTTTTGCGTGGAAAGACAAATACTTCCCTCATTTAGCTAATGGCCAATGACGTGTTGATTTGAAATTCAGCAACAAAACCGCTATATTAGATCATGTAAAATTGTCAGGAAATCATACCCTCTATGAATTTAGAACCATCGCCCAGCGCTTCTAATTCTCTCGATCTCGCAAAATCAACGCAAATCAAAGACGTACAAGCTTGCTTAGCTGTTGTACGTGAAGCACTTGAAGATGTAAAAGCCAAAGATATTATTGAACTTGATATCAGCACTATCAGCAACGTAGCAGATGCGATTGTTATTGCGAGCGGTACTTCAACTCGTCACATTAAGTCTCTTGCAGACAACGTGGCAGAAGAAGCACGTAAAGCTGGATTCCGCCCTATCGGTGTTGAAGGCGAACGTGATGCTGAATGGATCCTGATTGATCTCGGTTTTGTAGTGGTACATGTGATGTTACCTACAGCACGTAAATTCTATGATTTAGAAAGCTTATGGCGTACAGCTCCAGAAACTGTAGCTTAAGCTTCCAGAAAAAAGCGACCTAATTAGGTCGCTTTTTTTATCCCTTCACTTTATACACGGACAATCAGCTTCATGGTGTTTTACCCCCGACACTAAAGCAGTTGGTGTAAATCCACCTCAGGATAATTGGCTTTAATTTTCAGCTTGGTTTGTGCATAAACTTGGTCTGCACGCATCGGGCCATAAAAGTCACAATACACTTCATAAATGCTCGTTAAAACTTTGGCATAACTGATCAAAGGCAAAAACTCGACAAAACTCGCTGAATTAATTTGTGCATTTGCCGCAATTGCCAGCCCGATTTCTTCTAATTGCTGAATCACATCTTGGGTGAAATCAGCCTGATCTGTAGATTTCACCGTCAGCATGACTGACTCGATAAAGCCTAAAAAGGCCTCGCTAATGGTCTCTGCAATGAGCTCGTCTTCTTGCTCCTGCTCCTGCGGTTTTTCAACCCTTAACAGTTCCTGCTTTTCTAAGGTAGATAACTCATACAAGACTTGCTTCAGCATATCTTTACGATAAAAGCGTAGCTCTTCTGTGGTACAGATATCATTTAAGAAGCGATTTAAGACAAATGACGGTTTCATGCTGTACTGCTGCTCCCAGTGCCGTAGTGCACTGTCGAGTAAAGTCCCATGAATAAATTGTTGTAAGCCTTTTTCTAAAGCTTCGCGGCGTTGTGCCAAATTCAACAGTTCGGTGCTCATTGCATTACTCCTGTTAATGACGTTTGGTCATATCATCCGTTTCAAAAGTCACATCTTTTTGAAACTCGGGATAAGACAATTCAGCATGCTCGGTATAGTCCAAACCACGTTGTTCATGTTGCTTACTCACCCGTAAGCCACCCAACAATTTATCTAAGACCTTAAATACAATGAACGCAACGCCAAAGCCCCATAAAAAGGCTGCAATCACTCCAAGCCCTTGTATCGCGATGACATCGCCATTAAACATATTATTTTCAAGGAAGATCCCTGCAGCCAATGTTCCCCATGCGCCACAGAAACCATGTACCGTCACCGCATCCACTACATCATCCAGTTTCATTTTTTCCATGAGCATTGGCAGGAAGGTCACCATAATACCTGCACATAACCCGGTGATGACCGCATACAGTGGAGACATCGTTGCACAGCCTGCCGTAATGGCAACCAAGCCACCCAGTGAGGCATTGATCGTGCTGCGGATCAAAATGGCTTTAGATCGGATGAGGCAGAGCAACATGTATGCAACCGCTGCCGCACACGCCGCAAGATGCGTATTTAAAGCAATACGTCCTACGCTGACATTGGCATTAATGGTCGAGCCTGCATTAAAACCAAACCATGCTAACCATAAAATAAAACCGCCTAATGCTACCAAAGGTAAGTTATGCCCTGGTAAATAATGGCTTTGCCCATTGCGTCCAAATCGACCCAAACGTGGTCCCAATACAATGATGCCAGCCAAGGCAACCCAGCCGCCCATTGAATGCACCACGGTCGAACCTGCAAAGTCGATAAATCCGAGTGCTTTTAACCAACCGTCTCCGCCAAATAAACTGCCCCATGCCCAACTACCAAAGACAGGATAAATCAGACCTGAGACAACGGCCGCACTCACCACATAAGCGACAAAATGAATCCGCTCTGCCATTGCACCACTGGCAATGGTGGTTGCCGTTGCAGCAAACATCATTTGGAAAAATAGAAGGTTCCAGTGCCAATCATCCAGTTGATCGGGTGCAAAATGACTGAAGCCAAACCAGCCCGTGGTATTGACCCCAAACATCAGACCAAAACCCACCAACCAAAACACCAGACCACCCAAGCAGGCATCCATGTAGTTTTTCATGAGTACATTCACGGTATTTTTACTGCGAACTGAACCACTTTCGATCATGGCAAATCCGGCTTGCATAAAGAACACCAAGATACCGCCCAGTACCACCCAAATACTGTCGAGCGAAATACGAATGTCTTGAATATTACTGGCGATTTGCGGGTCAACTGCCCATGCAGTCGATGTCAGGACACTCAGAAACAGTGCCATCAAGTATGTTTTTTTCATGATTATTCCCCCAAGAATAACCATGCTGTGCAAAAAGAATACCAAATTTCAGACAATTAATTATTTTTCAATGCATTGCGTCACAAAACCAGTTCGCGACAATATTTTGAATCACTGAGATCGAATTTAATGGAACAAAACAGCGCATCGATCTGTACCTTGGTTTCAAAACACGCATCAATTTGATTCAAGCACCTGATGCGCTAAATATTTGTGCACTTTTAGTGTGAAGCATTCATTAATCAAAAGCCAAGAAAATAAAAGCGAAGAAAACAAAAAACCACCCGAAGGTGGTTTAAATCTTCCTCAATCCCGCTTTATCACAGCGGGACTTTGGCAATATGGATTAATGACCACCGCCATTAATGGCTTTTGTCATATCTTCCACAACTTTCTTCGCATCACCGAAGATCATCATCGTTTTATCGTTATAGAACAAGTCATTATCTAGACCTGCGTAGCCTGTAGCCATAGAACGTTTGATCACCATAATAGTACGTGCTTTATGCGCTTCAAGGATTGGCATACCGTAAATTGGAGAACTTGGATCGTCTTTTGCCGCTGGGTTCACAACGTCATTCGCACCAATCACCAGTACTACATCAGTTGCTGGGAAGTCTGAGTTGATCTCATCCATTTCAAGAATGTCTTCATATGCAACGTCAGCTTCAGCTAAAAGTACGTTCATGTGACCCGGCATACGACCTGCCACTGGGTGAATCGCAAAACGAACTTTTACACCTTGCTCTTTTAAGATTTCACACAATTCTTTCACGGCATTTTGTGCACGACCTTGCGCCATACCATAACCCGGTACGATCACCACGCTGTCCGCATTTGACATCAAGAAGCCAGCATCGTCTGCAGAACCTGAACGGTGATTACGCTGTGCTTTTTCACCATTATCCGCCGCCGCTACTGCTGTACCACCCATTGCACCACCAAACAAAACGTTGATGATTGAACGGTTCATGGCTTTACACATGATGTAAGACAGAATTGCACCCGATGAACCAACCAGTGAACCTGCAACAATCAGCATGTTGTTTTCAAGCGTAAAACCAATCCCTGCTGCTGCCCAACCTGAGAACGAGTTTAGTAACGATACCACCACTGGCATATCACCACCGCCTACTGGCGCAATCCATACCCAACCAAATGCAAGTGCAAGAACAGTCATTGCCCAGAATGCGTTCATGTTGCCTGTGGTAAAGAAGTAGATACCACACGCCAACATCGCAAGGAAAATTAAAGCTTGAACAGGTTTTACCCATCCACCTGAAATGGTTTTTGCCCATTTCTTCGCAGCCAATTTACCGTAAGCAAATACAGACGCTGTGAAGGTAATCGCACCAACGAAACAGCCTACAAACAATTCAAATAAATGAACTTTGCTCATGTGGGCATGTTCTACACCCGCAGCTGTTAATACTGCCTCATTTTCCGCGAATGCCGCAGTCAATTGGTTGTTATGTAGAATCGCAGCGATCGCAATCAGTACCGCAGCCAAACCGACTAATGAGTGCATCAGTGCCACAGTTTCAGGCATTTGAGTCATCGGAACTGTTTTTGCACGTGCAATACCTACGACTGCACCCAACACCATTGCACCCACAATCATCCAAATCACAGGATGATCTGCGACAAAGAATGTGGTGATTACAGCAATCGCCATTGCGATCATACCGTAACGGTTACCCTGAATCGCAGTTTTCGGACCAGACAAACCACGCAACGTTAAGATAAAAAGAACGGCACCAATCAGGTAGAACCAATCCGCATATTCTTTAATGAATTCCATGGATTAACCCTCTTTTTTCTTTTGCTTAGGTTTGAACATTTCAAGCATACGTGCAGTCACCGCAAAGCCACCAAAAATATTGATACTTGCAAGGAAAACGGCAATCGCACCTAAAATACTTACCACGTTAATGCTTTGGAACTGTACGCTTGCATCCACAATACCTGGGATACCAACGGTTTGAATCATCGCACCAACGATAATGATCGATGACAAAGCATTGGTTACAGCCATTAATGGTGTGTGTAGTGCAGGTGTTACCCCCCAAACCACGTAGTAACCAACAAAGATTGCCAAGACAAAAATAGTAATCGTTTCAACCATGATGATTCTCCTTAACCACGTTTCAGCAGCACTTGGCCGCCATGAGTGACAAGTAGTGCTTTTTGAATTTCTTCTTCAGGGTTAATCGCGAAGTTCTTTTCGCTATCAAACATGGTTTCAATGAAATTCAAAACGTTACGTGCGTAAAGTGCCGACGCTTCAGTCGAAACTGTTGAAGGAATATTTGGAATACCAAGAATTTTCACGCCATTGGCAGTCACGACATTTTCGCCGCAGACAGAACCTTCAACGTTACCGCCAGTTTCAACCGCCATATCTAGAATGATTGAGCCCGGTTTCATTTTGGCAACAGTTTCTGCTTTGATTAAACGTGGTGCGTCACGACCCGGCAATAATGCAGTCGTAATCACGATGTCAGCATTCGATACGGCTTTATCAACAATAATCGCTTGGTCACGAATGTAGTCTTCACCCGGCATCCAGCCATAACCATTTTTCGCAGCATCAGCTGCTTTTTGTTGCTCTTCTGGTGACATTGGTACGTCTAACCATTTACCACCCAAAGATTCAACTTGGTCACGTGCTGTAGGACGTAAGTCAGTTGCTTCAACTACGGCACCTAAACGTTTCGCTGTTGCAATAGCTTGTAAGCCTGCAACACCTACGCCCATGATCACAACACGTGCAGGTTTTACTGTACCTGCTGCTGTCATCAGCATTGGGAACATACGTTGATATTCTGCCGCAGCCAAAAGCACAGATTTATAACCTGAAAGGTTGGCTTGAGATGAAAGTACGTCCATGTTTTGCGCACGAGATAAGGTCCGTGGCAAAAGTTCCAATGCAAATGCAGACACGTTTTGTGACGCAAATTGGTCAAGTTCGGTGTTGCGGTAAGGGTCAAACATCCCCACAACGGTGGTACCCGCTGTGAGTTTTTGAATTTCGTCACCTTTAGGTGCACGAACTTTCAAAATCATTTGACTACCGGTATAGGCATCATCCGTAATTTTGGCACCAACTTGTTCATAGGCGCTATCGATGTAAGCAGCGTTTACCCCTGCTCCACGTTCAATAACGACGCTATGACCAGCGCTGATCAACTTCTTTACTGTTTCAGGCGTCGCAGCGACGCGATTTTCACCGACAACAGTTTCGGCTGGAATTCCGATCTGCATGAGCGTTCCTCAAGCTAATTTTTCTTAAGTAAACATCGCAATCCGCGATGTCTCCCCTCAGGATGTGTTTTTGTACAATTTTTGGATTCTAATTGAACTTTTTTAAAATACTACCCAATATTTATTTAATAAATGCCCATATTTTGAACTCATGATTCATGAAAAGAATGATGCGATATTTCATTTATTCAGTTTCATTTGTCGATTTATTACTCATTTTTATCCTATTTATAACTTTTTAATATTACTTAAGACCAAAAAAATAAATAATTTCGCTGGTTTTAGTGCTGATTGTTTCAGTGCGTTGATCATTGTGACATTTTCATTCGACAACTAATGACCTGAACGTGTCGTGAAAAATCGACTTAAGTCAGGTAAAGCCGCTATTTCATTCAGACTGCATCAGCTCGTTGACTCATTTGACAGTTTTGACGTGCTGACCTGCATTGAAAACTGACTTTTTTCTGCCACAGTCTCGTCAAATCGGTCAGCTTGAATATCCGATGGATTTTTGCGCACGTTTCGGGTTTATTGAGATCTTGCTCTCCCCACCTGATGCTTCGCCTTAACTTAGAATTGACTTTTTTAGCTAAAAAAATAATTTTTTGAATATTTAGCATCATGATATCGCTACTGACTTTCTATCCCAAAAAAACACTATTGCACCATTTATGTGCAATTTTCACCTTAAATGTTTCAGCCTGATATATTTGACCTGCCGAGTCATGTTGAGATTAAAAAATTCAAAACCAAATTGGTCATTTCTTCCACTGTTTTTCATGTTTGATCTAGCAATCCCTTATGCATAAAGGAATAAGTCCTATTCTTTTTTTGCATTTTTACTCACACGATGCATTTTTTATAATCAGAATGACAGTTCAAACTTGTCGGAACAATGCTGTCGAATTCGTTCAGTCGTCATGAGGCACACCTTAACTTATGTCAAGAAACCTTAGTCCGCACTTCATCGGTGCAATTTTTGCACTGATTGCTGCCTTCTTGTTTAGTACCAAAGCGATTTTTATTAAGCAAGCCTATGCACTTTCTCCTCTTGTCGATGCCACAGTCCTCATGGCTTTACGCATGATGAGTGCATTGCCGTTTTTCTTGGTCATTGCATGGCTGAGTCGACGTTCCTATCAAACGATTCAACGAAAAGATTGGGTGCTCTTGCTCATTTCCGGTCTAATCGGCTATTACTTTTCGAGTTGGCTCGACTTCCGTGGCTTGATGTATATCAGTGCTTCGCTTGAACGAATTATACTTTTCCTGTATCCCACATTAACTGTACTGGCTTCCGCTGTTTTATTCAAAAAGCCACTGAGTTTTAAAACCATCCTTGCCCTGATTTTAAGTTATGGCGGGACAGTTTTAGTGATGCTACAAGAACAAAGTACCACACCACATGATCAGTACTTTTGGCTCGGATGTAGTTTGGTTTTTGCCAGTGCCGTGTTATTTGCAATTTACTTATTACTCACGCCAGGCCTCATGCAAAAGTTTGGTTCTTTACACTTTACCGGTCTAGCCCTGAGCATAGCCTGCGTTGGGACGATTATTCATTTTCTATTTGCAACACCACAGCCTATCGCCTTGCTCCAACAACTCCCGAGTCAAGTCTGGCTGTATGGTTTAGCGCTAGGACTATTGGTAACCGTGCTTCCAACCATTTTGATGATGCAAAGTATCGTCCGACTTGGGGCTGCACAATCGGCTATGATTGCCTCTATCGGGCCCATTTTAACGATTTTACTGGCCGTCGCGTTGTTGAATGAACATTTAAACCTATGGCAATGGGTCGGTTGCGGTCTGAATATGCTGGGTGTCTTGATGATCAGTCTCAGTAAGAAATCCTAAACGCGTGCGTGGATACAATTCACAGAGAAACACTTTAAGACCTGTTTGATTTTCCTTATAGTGACCACAACAGCGTGGCAGCAAATTCTTTGCATACGCTTCCGCCCAATATCTGGACAATTTATGAAAGCCTCGATCGACATTAGCCATGATAAAACCCTGTTGTGGCTTATGGCTGCTGCATGTGGTTTATGTGCGGGTGCCAATTATTATTGCCAACCTTTAGTGGCTTCTATCCAACAGAGCTTTCAAATTCCACAATCTGAAGTTGCGCTAACCGTCACCTTTGCGCAAATTTCTTATGCTTTGGGTCTACTGTTTATTGTGCCGATTGGCGATATTGTGAATAAAGCCAAATTTATTCCATTACTCATGCTTGGTGCGACTGTCGGTTTAGCCCTCTGTGCTTTTTCGACCAATCTATACATGCTTTGGGCAGGAACCATTATCACGGGGCTATTTTCAGTGGCTGCTCAGGTTCTTATCCCTTTGGTCACTGTTGCGATACGACCTGAAAAAATTGGGGCAGTTGTTGGCTTTTTAATGAGTGGGTTATTGGTCGGCATTCTGTTATCGACCAGTCTCTCTGGCTTATTGTCCTATCTGTTTCATTGGAAATCGATTTACATCCTCAGTGCGCTCTTGATGTTGGTATTAGCACTCTTACTCAAAAAACGTCTGCCCGTGGTCAGCATCACACGGATGCCCTACAGCCAAGTTTTCCAGTCAATGGGCGCATTACTCAAACATGAGCCACGGTTAATTTTCCGTTCTCTAATTGGAGGCTGTGTCTTTGCCGCGATGAGTATGCTGTTTTCCACCATTGCCATGTTACTGACTGAGCCACCTTTTCAGTTGGCCGATGTTTGGGTTGGTGTTGTGACTTTAGTTGGTGTATTTGGTGCCCTATCGACACAGTGGATTGGGCGTTGGGCGGATTTGGGTTTCAACCGAAAATTAACTTGGCTCGGTTGCAGCATCTTGGCCCTCAGTTGGGGACTGCTGTATTTGGGTGGATCATCTATAGCTTTTTATATTTTGGGCTATGGTTTAATCAATCTAGGTTTGGCAATGGTGCATAGCTGTAATCAAAATATTATTTTCCAACTCAACCCGATTGCACGCTCTCGAATCAATTCAATTTACATGACTTTTTATTTTGTCGGTGGTGCATGTGGTTCAGCTTTGGGCGTATTTGCATGGCATCATGGCGGCTGGACCACCACCTGCATGACAGGGATTGCCTTAGTGATTGCTTCTGGTTTTTTTGTATTGATCGATCAACTCTATACTTCGCGGCAACTAAAATATCCACAATGAGAAGTATTCATCACCGCAATAAAGCCACAATAAGTGGCTTTATTTTTACAAATTAACTGACCTGCACCACAGGATAAAAGGGTTTGCCTAAATCCAAGGTTTCTGCATTTTCCAAAAGAATCACCATAAACACCGGTAAGAGTGCCAACAGTATTGTGCAGCCGTCTTGAAGCTGTTTCCGATTGACCGAACTTTTATAGGTCGCGCCGCCATGAACCATTTGATTGCGTAGCGTATACATGCGATTGAACAGCACCATTAAAATATCAACGGAATCTTTTTCTTTAAGCGCGCGTAGTACTTTCTGTTTTTCATGCGCCAAGCCCTCTTTGCATGCGTCATGGCTAATTTTTTGATTTTGATAATCCCAAAAACCCTGATAAACATAGGGATTATCCAAAAACAACCGTATCGGCTGACTAAAACGCTCCCATAAAATATTATAGATTTTATGGTCTGCATCCTTTTGGCAAATCACATATAAAAACTGCCTTAAGCTTTGCTTGTCCTGAGCAATCTGTAAGTCTTGCGCATATATTGCGTTGAAGGACACCCACAAACTGATAAATTGCAAATCGAGGTCATCTTGAAGATCAATCGACTTTTTCAGCCAACTCAAACCTCGATGAATGCGTAAATTAAATTGGTCGGTATGTTCCGACTTTTTACTTTTGAATATTTCTTCAAGTAGCATCATGCCTGCTAAATTCCAATGGATAATTCGTTTATTTTTCTACCATTTGAACTTAGCGCAATTGTTTACCGGCATGCAATCAAAATATCTCTGTATTCAACTATTTGGTCTCATCTTGTATGAGATAGGTATAACGTTCTAACTGATCATTTTCATCAAAAATCAATTCATAAGACATTTTCTTTCCGTTAAAAACGGATTCGGCAGGTGTTCCTAAAAGTTCCCATAAGCCCACGGTCGCCACATCTGCCGCACCATGCCAAAACGCACGTCCCACTTTACTGGCAGTCGAATAACCTTGAGTAAAAGTATAAATTTCATGGCGTTTGCCATTTTTATATTCAGAGGTGATTGGTGCGCCAAATTCAGCAATCACCAAGTTACGAGACAGCCCTTGTTGAATCATTTCGGTATTTTTCTTGCTTGGCTGCTTGCTTGCCATGACAACTGAACAGCCTGTTGTGCCTGACAATGTGAAAACTAAAGCTAATCCTAAGCAGGTTTTTTTCATCATGTGGTATTCCCCCAAATTCTTCAAATTTCTATTTTTAATTTTTGATTTTCATCTGCTGTTGATCTTAATTGTTTCTTTCATCTTTTTCATTTTTTTATACGACTATTCGTCTGATTTTTAGAATGATTAGCGCTTGAAAGATTCACATTTATAAAGTTTCAGACTGAATAATGCTTTAAGTTAATTATTGTTCTGTTGGTGACGAATTCGGTGGAACAAACCAGTTTTTCCAAGAGCTACTGTGGCGAGTTTCAATTGCAACGGTAGGGATGAGCTCTTGCTTCAGCATTTTTTCTTTACCGACGGCTTTCGCCAACCGCGCTTTGACCGAGTGTATACACTCACGGTCTTCAAACTCACAGCGGTCAAGGTTGGAGCCACCACAGGGTCCATTGGCTAATCCTTTGGGACAGGTTTCAGGACAAATATATAAGGTTTCGCCTAAACGACATTGTCCACAACTTTCACAGCCCACAATGCCATGTTTACTGATAAATTCTGTTTTCAGCAAGGCCGCATCGGCTTTCGGTTTTAGCCATAATTTGGCCGAAAAAATATAAGATCCCGCCCCTTTGGCCAGTTTTGAACTAAAAAATAACTCATGCATGACATGCATACTTTTATATTTCAAAACCTGTTCAACTGGAGCCTTATGGTTATTTGCGCCCGTCGGTTGGAAGTTCACCTCAACACTAGAGCGCCAAAGCATTTTCCATTTTGCTAAACATTGTTCAAACGTTAATGTGGCAAATTGCAAATTTGCTTTTTGCAACTTCTCTTGTTCTTCCGCTTTATGACAGGCCGATAAATGAACCCCTGCATAGCCCAAATGCTGACACATTAATATTTGTAAAGCGCAGCGGGCATAGACATTTTGTTCAGCTTGTATGGCATCAGTTTGCTGTTCTTGTTGCAAAAAATTTAATACATCTGCTGAAAGCACGATGCCTGCGACTTTTTGCTTGGCCATAAAACGGGCACGGGCAAATGTCAGCGGCATGACACAAGCCAATACAGGTACACGTGGATAATATTGCTGCATATAGCGTTGGTAACTGCTCAGCACATCCATGTCAAAGCCCAACTGTGTAATCACATAGTCAGCGCCAGCTTGAATTTTTTTATTCAGTTTAAAATACTGCGCATCCTTTTCTGCTTCTGCATATTTAAAAGGATTAAATGCCACTCCTAAATAAAACCCGCCAAAGTTTTTGGCTGCCATGACTTGATTGACCGACTCTAAATAACGGCTCCGTAGAGTCGGATCATTTGCCCCATCCTGATGCTGCTTGAGTTTATCACCACTGAGCAAAAGTAAATTCTCTACCCCGTGCTGCTGAGCATCTTTCAGAAAAGTTTGAAAATCTGAGATATCTCGACCTTTCCCCGAATAATGCAGAATTTTTTCAATGCTTTGAGGGTAGTCTTGCATTGCTTCTAAAGGAGCAATATCCGTGTCACTTTGTACTCGGTCAGCCAATGTCATGCACACAGGAAAGCCTGCAAATGTCGTTGGGACCAGATGCGTTTTTTGCGTCGTTAGATATTCAAACGAGATACAAAACTGGCGTTGCAATAGATATTGGGAAAATAAAGACATACAGGCAGGCAGTTAAATCTGCTGAGAAACCATACAATAAAGTTTATAAAATTATAGATTAATCACATAAAAATTTAAATTACTTAAGCCACACTTCCGACTTTTTCTAGCCTGACCTTGAATATGTCACGCTAGCAAGACCATGCCCCAAACCACAATTTATGCTAATATTGCGCGCGTCTTGAAATGCGGTTTTTTTCATCGTATTTCAGACAGCTTTTGGTATTTCTTCACCATTTTCCATTTCGTTCTTCCATCTTGTTCTTTTAAGGCGTGTTTTTTTAATGACTGATTTCCAACCCATTGAAAATAAACTTCAACCACGAATCAGTGTTGCGCCAATGATGGATTGGACGACTCGTGACTATCGTTTTTTTGCACGCTTATTTAACCCTAATGTGATTCTCTACACCGAGATGGTCACCACAGGCGCGATTTTATTTGGCGGTGCGAATCGTCATTTGGACTATAACAACGAAGAACACCCGATTGTGTTACAGCTAGGCGGTTCAAATCCTAAAGATTTAGCGACCTGTACCAAGATGGCACAGGACTGGGGCTATGATGAAGTGAACCTCAATGTCGGCTGTCCAAGTGACCGCGTTCAGAACAATAAAATTGGCGCATGCTTGATGGCAGAGCCTGATTTGGTTGCAGAATGTATTGCTGAAATGCGAAATGCTGTTGATATTCCAGTGACCGTCAAACACCGCATCGGGATTGATGACATGCAGTCTTATGAAGAAATGCTGCATTTTGTCGATACCGTGGCAAAGACTGGCTGTGACAATTTTATTGTGCATGCCCGTATTGCCCTGCTGCAAGGTTTGTCTCCAAAAGAAAACCGTGATGTGCCACCTTTACGTTATGAAGATGTTTATCGTCTGAAACAAGAACGTCCAAATTTATTGATCGAAATTAATGGCGGGGTGAAAACCTTTGCTGAAACACAGCAACATTTACAACATGTTGATGGCGTGATGATTGGCCGTGAGGCTTATCACAACCCGTACTTATTGGCTGAGATCGGTCAGCTTTGGGATCTCGAATTACCCAACCGTTTCGATATTATTGATCAGATGCTGCCATATATTGCGAAACGCATGGAAGAAGGTGCACCGCTTTCTATCATTACCCGTCATATTTTAGGTTTATTCCAAAACCTACCGGGTGCTCGAAAATGGCGTCAGGCTTTAAGTGGAGGTAATGCCAAAACCTTTGCCGATGTGGAAAATGCCATCCAAAATATTAAGTATGCAATGCAACGTACAGAAGACTATTTACGTGATCATCCTAAAGTCGTTTTAGAAGATTAATCCTATAAAGTAAAAGCCCGCTATTTTGCGGGCTTTTTTATTTTCATGCCTCACAAAATACGTGTTTGGCAACATCGTCACAACTCAGCTAAATCATCTAAGCAATCAGAATCATCACTCAATGACTATTGACCGTAATGTTCCCTTTGGGAAAAGGCTCATCATCATAGCCAGTCCATTGATAATCGGATGGATCTTCTTCCTCACGTAAACCCACATAGCTCTCAGGCGCCGATGTAACAGGCTCAACCTCTTCGGTTGGCTGTTCCAATTCCTCAACCAAATGATTCAACTCTTGATCTAACTGCGCCTGATATTTTGCAATTTCAGCTTCGTCAATGAAGGCAAATTGTTCTTCATCTATTTTCCATGCATAGCCTTGCAGGTCTTTGTAAATATCGACCAAAACTGTATAAGGCTGACCATCGTATTGCAATGTCGCCTGAGCCTTAAAGCTTAATCCCTTACGCTCTAACACTTTTATATTTTGAATCCGTAAATGGTACTGCCGATAATCTGGATTCTGATCAAACTCGTGCTGCATCTGCTGCTCAATCTGCCGAGATAATTCATCTGTCGAGACAAAATAGCTACAGCCAGCCAAACTCAACAGTAAAAAAATGGTGAGCCATCGAAACATATTGCATCCCCCATGATGCATTTATTCTTGATGAAAAAGTCAGACCGATCACAGATTCCGATCCAAACATTCCTCATTGTTTGCTTCATAATAGCCAATAAAACACACAGTACAAGCCAAATTATCAAGATTTCTCAATTTTATATTTAATTTTGATATCAATCACTTAAATTGCATTTTTACTGTTTTAAAACACTGACAGCCTTGGTCTCTTGCTGACATATTTTTGTTGAAAATGACCATTTTGGTAGTAGTTTCCTAGCCGTCAAATTTTCAATATGAAACCGGTCCCCCTGTGATTTCTTCAATAACGAGCCTTAAACAAAACATCTAAAAAGCGCCATAAAAAAATCCCCGAACATTGCGGGGATTTTTAAGGAATCAACTGAAATTATTCATCGTCCGTTTCAGGCTCATGATGTAGCGCATCATGTATGGCTTCCACCAATTGCTGTGCAATTTCTTGTTTTGAAGCTTTCTCTAAATCACGCTTTTCCATTTGATATTGATCGGCGAAGAACACGGTCATGGCATTTTCATCTGAAGCAAAACCAATGTCTTTACGTGAAACATCATTGCACGCAATCATATCGAGTTTTTTTGCCACAAGTTTGCCTGCAGCATACTCTTCGACATTGCGTGTCTCAGCGGCAAATCCCACCATAAATGGACGTTTTGACTGCTGCGCAATTGTTGCAACGATATCTGGATTTTTAATTAAAGCCACATTGAGTTCATCGCCAGCTTTTTTGATTTTATGCTCTGCAACTTCTGCCACGCGATAATCAGCAACAGCCGCTGTTGCAATAAAAATATCACAGCCTTCATCTAACATTTGCAGACTGGTGTCTAACATTTTAATTGCAGACTGCACATTAATCCGTCGTACACCATTTGGTGTATCTAAACTGACGGGTCCAGCGATCAGCGTTACTTTAGCCCCAGCTGCATAACAAGCCGCTGCCAGTGCAAACCCCATTTTACCTGTACTGTGGTTGGAAATATAACGTACAGGATCTATCGACTCACGTGTTGGACCGGCTGTAATCGCCACATGTTTGCCTGCAAGCATGCCAAATTTTTCAGCAATAGCTCGCTGTGCTTGATGAAAATAGGCCGTCACTTGATCCGCTAAATCTTCTGGCTCAGGCATACGCCCTAAGCCCACATCACCACAGGCTTGAGAACCGGCATCGGGCATGATCACATGTACGCCATCTTCAACCAGTGTATTTAAATTACGCTGTGTCGCTTTGGCTGCCCACATTTGCTGATTCATCGCAGGGGCAACCCAGACGGGTGCTTTAGTCGCAAGATAAAGTGTCGAAAGAAGGTCATCTGCTAAACCCGCCGCAAATTTTGCCAGCGTGTCACAACTTGCAGGAGCAACCAATACCAAATCAGCCCAACGTGCCAATTCAATATGCCCCATGCCCGCTTCTGCTTCAGGATTGAGTAATTCGGTATGCACAGGGTTGCCTGAAAGCGCCTGAAATGTTAGCGGGGTCACAAAGGCTTGCGCACCTTGAGTCATCACCACGCGCACATCAAATCCGGCATCTTTTAACCGACGGACAAGAATGGCACTTTTATAGGCTGCGATACCACCAGTGACACCTAAAAGAATATTTTTTGTGGGCATTACACTTAAATCAAAGCTCACGAACAGGCTACCTATCTGTTGCAGTGGCGCTCACAATAGCATTAAATATGCACTAACCCAACAATCTGCTGTGAAAAAGCCGATTGACTGATAATAAAAAAGTCTAAGAATAATGAATAATTCAATTAAAAATTGGCCTGAACAAGAGCGCCCACGTGAGCGCCTGATTCAAAAAGGCGCACAAAGTTTATCCGATGCTGAGCTACTGGCTATTTTCCTACGCTCTGGTTCCCAGCAGCACTCTGCTGTCGAACTCGCACGACTCCTGATCCAACATTTTGGTCAGTTGCAAGCACTGATGGATGCTTCACTTGAGGATTTGCGCCAGTTTCATGGCATCGGAAACAGTAAATATGCGCAGCTCATGGCGGTAAAAGAACTCGGTAAACGCTATGTGAGTCAACATTTTCAAAATGAAGCCTTGCACTTGCAACACTCTGAACAATTACAAAATTTTCTTCGCTTTGAATTTTTAGCGGAACGTCAAGAAGTCTTTGGCGTGCTCTGTCTAGATGCGCATTTAAGAAAAATAAACTTTAAAAAACTTTTTTATGGCAGCCTCAATACCTGTGAAATTTCCATCAATCAACTGCTGCGTTATGCCATTTCTGAACACGCCAGCAGTATTGTCATTGCACATAATCATCCTTTCGGTCGTGCAGAACCCTCTGCTGCCGATCTGGAATTGACTCGACTCATTCAGCAGGCTTGTCAGCTGGTAGAAATTCGACTGATCGATCATTGCATTATCTCCACAGAAGGGAGTTTTTCCTTTGCTGAACATGGCTTGCTCCAAGCACACTTATCTGCATGAAACAGTTATTGACAAGTGCTTGAGCAAACCCGAAGATCATCATAATTTTTTAAAACTAGAAATTATCATTCGAACATGATCGTCCGTGACCAACCGAGTATTTTTAAACTGCTATTTTCTTGGCGAGGAACGATTTTACCTAAGGTTTTACCGCCGCTCGGGATCGTTATGTTGCTGTCTGCCATTGTGGGCGGCTTATCCTATGTCGATATCTTCCATTTTACCGAATTTCCTTTGGTCGGCTTTACCCTAATCGGTGTTGTGCTGTCGATTTTCTTAGGCTTTAAAAACTCAGCCTGCTATGACCGTTGGTGGGAAGCTCGGCGTTTATGGGGCATTTTGATTGCCAATGCGCGACATTTTGACCGTGACTGCCGTTTACTCAGTCAAGGCCGTCGTGAACGTGTGATTCAACATGTAATCGTCTTTGCCAACGTTTTACGTGACCGACTCCGCCATCAAACCGCCAATCCCACTGAACTGGTTGAAACCAGCGGCATGAGTGCGAATGCCATCACCCAGTTATACCAACAGGCCAATGCACCGCAGTACACGTTGAGTTTGATTCAATGGGAGCTAATGCAAGCGCTCAAAGATGGTGAAATTTCAGATATTATTTATACCCAGATGAATCAGCATGTGATGGAACTCAGCACCGTACAAACCGGCTGTGACCGTATTGCCACTACGCCATTACCGTTTGCTTATTCGGTCTTGCTGAATCGAACTGTTTATTTTTTCTGTTTTGTCTTACCCTTTAGCTTGGGTTCTACTTTAGGTCTTGCGACCCCCCTTTTGGTCGGGATTTTAGCTTATACTTTTTTAGGCTTAGATGCACTGAGTTCAGAGATTGAAGAGCCCTTCGGCACACAGAGTAATGACCTTCCATTGGACTCTATGGTACGAACTATTGAAATTGAACTTCTAGGAACTCTAGGAAAACCCACCCCACCACCGATTCAAGCCAAAGATCATAATTTACTTTAATTGATCAGTGCGTCTAAACCCTCGCTTACATAGCCTTGCGTACACTTTTTTGTACATCGAAGATATGTAAGCAATTGATGTTACGCAGCAAGATCAGAAGCGTAATTTGATTTAAATAAAAGAACGATACGCGGCAAGGTCATCCGCAAGTGTTTGAGTCAGGACGACTTCTAATCAAAAATGTTTTTGCAGTACTGTGAATAATTTAACGGTAATGATCGAGTTTTGCGGTGAGGAGCACTGCTCTGCAAGATGGTTTCCTTACGAAGCACGCTTCTCACTTTATCGAACGAGAAACAATGTGTCGTAAGCGTACCTCCAGCCGAAGGCTAATCCCTATATTCAATCTCTAGATGCAAGACTCCGTCGAATCGACTCAAAATGATTTTTAAAAATTCAAAATTACTTTTATGTGCCTAACATCTCTAAGTAAGGAAAATCTTAGAGAACGACTTTAAGCAAAACTCTCCCAGATTCCAACTTGCCCTTCTTTCACTCGAGGGATGTTGCCGAGTTTAATCCATGGCATATTGTCACCATGAAAATCACTCCCAACAGAAACTTTTAAGTTAAAGGCAGCAATCATACGATCCACCATTTGACGAGTCGATAATGGCTCAATTGCCGGTGGTAATTCCACTGCATCACCGCCCGCTTCAGCAAAGATTTCAATCAAATAACGAATATTGGTCGCAGATAAATCATAACGCGTTGGATGCGCCAACACCGCAAAGCCACCACTGGCATGAATCACCTCAATGGTTTCAGCAAGACTCGGACCTTCAAATTTTACAAAGGCTTTTTTGCCTTCTTTAATATATTTATCAAAAGCTTGTTGTGGACGCGCAACCACACCCTTTTCCACCAAAGTTTTGGCAATATGGGTACGTGTAACCCGATCTGGAATATGGTCGACTTTGGCAACCACATCGCTATAAATATCTTGACCAATTAACGGTATCAGTAAGTCACAAATCTGCCGAGCACGTTCCGCTCGAATACGCTTTTGATCCATCAATAAGGCTTGTATGGGCGCAGGATTTTGCATATTTAAAGCGACGATATGCACACCATAACTTTTTTTGGTCGCAGGTCTCGACCACTGGCTGGAAATCTCCACGCCAGAGATTAATTGCAGCTTTAATTCATGCGCGACCTGCTCTGCTGCCAACAATCCGTCCATCGTATCGTGATCAGTCAAAGCCAGCGTATGAATTCCAATAGCACTTGCGGCCTGCACCAAAGCCTCTGGTGACAAAGTACCATCAGAAATATTACTGTGTGTATGTAAATCTACGCCTTGCATCTCTATACTATGTCATTTATTTGATCAGATTTAGATACTCTAACATGAAAGCACTTTTAGACTTTGTGCCACTCATTATTTTCTTTTATTTATATAAAACTGTAGATCCAAAAGATACGCAGCACCCATTATTACAATTAATTGGTTCTGCTGGGGGTGTCGATAACAATAACATTCTTGTGGCAACATCAGGTCTCATCATTTCCATGCTGGTGGTTTATGGTGCATTGTTTGTCATGCAAAAATTCCGTCTAGATAAACAACAATGGATTGTGTTGTTCATGACCGTGATTTTTGGTGGTATTACCCTGATGCTAAGCGATGATTTTTATATTCGTTTAAAAGCCGTTTTACTGAACTTGGTATTTGCTGGGGCGTTTTTACTTTCACCACTATTTAGTAAAGATAAGAAACCACTCATCGAACGTTTATTTGGTCCAGTCTTAAATTTAACCGCTGTCGGTTGGAAACGATTGAACTATGCATGGGCTGCAATGTTCGTGGTGATGTCATGTTTACACACCTTTTTCGCTTATTTGTTTGCAGACGGAAAATATTGGGGTGAATTCACTGCTTTTGGTGACATGATCGTGATGTTTTCCTTTATCATTATTCAGTTTATTGTATTACGTAAATACTTTAAGACCTCAGAATAATCCATTCGGTCAAAAATCAGGAAAAGTCATGCCATTATTCGTCGTAAGCTGTACAGATAATGAAGGTACAGTGGAAAAGCGCCTTGCGGTTCGTCCTCAACATCTTGAACGTCTACAAAAACTTGATGATGAAGGTCGTCTGATTGTTGCAGGTGCGATGCCTAAAGATCCGGCAAACCCGCAAGCTGGTTTTTATGGCAGTACGATCATTGTCGATTTTGATAGTCGTGAAGACTTAGACCAATGGTTGGCAGATGAACCTTTCCTCAAAGAAGGGGTTTATGGCCAAATTGATGTCAAACCATTTAACAAAGCATTTCCTAAAGGATAAGGTTCATGCGCGTCGTTGTTTCTAGTTTACTGGGCTTATCTTTAATTTGTTCAACTGCATGGGCTGAAGAACCGGCTCCTGCACCTGCTGTAGCCCCTGCTGCTCAAGCAACGACTGCAACGCTTCCTCCCAATCCTGTGCCGCATACCATTCCTGCCAATAAACCGGGCATCATTAAAGTGGCGGCAACTGTCAATCCCAATGGTCAACCTCAAGATGCAAATCCATTGACCATTGAACAACTGGCAAAAAATAAAGCACTGCAAGATGCCAAAGTCAAAGCGATGGTCAAAGACCAATCTGTACGTTTACAACAGTTAGAAAAAGCTAACCTTGAAGCCTTGGCGCAAAACCAAGAATTACAACTTAAAAATGATAGCTTGGGCGTACAAGTACAAGTGCTACAAAGTGAACGTAGCGCGCAGATGTTTTTATATGGCGGGACCACACTTGGTGTTGGCGTGATTTTAGGTTTCTTATTGGCCAGTTACGTCTATACCAAACGTCGTCGTCAATGGTAATTCGTTTTTCTACTTCAATTTAAAGGTTGCTTGAGTTTTGTCAGGTGCAATTCAGACTGCCGATCTCGATTGGCAAATGATCGATGGCATTGATATTCCAGTGTCTAAACAGTTTGGTGATGTGTATTTTTCGAAGGATAACGGCCTACTCGAAACACGTCATGTGTTTTTAAAAGGGAATGACCTCGACACTCGCCTTGCGGCACTGACTGATTTTGAATATTTCAGTGTCGGCGAAACAGGTTTTGGTACAGGCTTAAATATTTTGGCCTTGTGGCAATTATGGCAACAGGTTCGTCCAGATAATCACAGTCATCTGCATGCTATTTCTGTAGAAAAATTCCCTTTATCTAAAGTAGACCTCATTCGTGCATTAAATGCATGGCCTGAATTACAACCTTTGGCACAGCAACTGATTGCGCAATACCCTGAACCCATTGCGGGATGTCATCGACTCAATTTTCCAGAAGAACGTTTTTCAATTGATCTTTGGTTAGGCGATGCACACGACGTGTTTCCGGTCATGGCAAAAACTGCTACGGTCAATGCATGGTTCTTGGACGGTTTTGCACCCGCCTGTAATCCTGACATGTGGGAAGAAAACGTACTCAAAAATATCGTACGTCTATCAGACATTGGGACGACCTTCGCCTCATTTAGTGTGGCAGGTGTACTCAAACGCGGCTTACGTGAGCATGGCATTACCATTACACGACCACGTGGCTTTGCTCATAAGCGTGAAATGCTCAAAGCCTTTTGGCTCGCACCTGAAAAGTTAGATGATCAATCCAATGCTGCTGACATACCCACTTTAGACGAAAAAAAAAATCCTGAAATCACTGTAGGTCATAAGCCCCGTCAAATCGCGATTATTGGCGCTGGCATCGCCGGTTTAAGCTGTGCTTGGGCATTTGCTCAACGTGGGCATCAAGTGCGTATTTACGAGAAATCAGCACCACTCAGCGGTGGGTCGGGTAATCCTCTTGCCCTACTCAACCCTAAACTCAGTCCAATTGAACAAAGTGCTGAACATTTGATGACCTTGAGCTGGTTATATGCACTCAAGCATTATCAAAACTTCAAGGCATTTCGTCCCTTACAGATTCACCAATCTATTTTAAAAAATAAAGCAGAACACCTTGATTTAGCTCAAAGTTATCCTTCAGAGGTATTAGCTGCTGAAGAAGGCACGCTAAATCAATTAGCCTCAACATATCCAACCCTGCTCCTCAAACAAGCAGGCGCAGTCAGTCCACATCAGCTTCGTGACCAAATCTTGGCACATCCACACATTGAATTGTTACAAGCAGATATTCAACGCATTGAGCAACAACAAAATGGCGTTGCGCTATTTACACAGGATCAGCAGCTTCCATCTGCCGAGCATGTCATTCTCTGTGCGGCACGTGACAGTATGCAGCTACAAACAGATTATCCAGAGCTGCGTGCCATTCGTGGACAAGTCAGTTGGTTGAACAACCCAGCTCAACAAATGGATATGCATACAGCCTATAGTTATGGGGGCTATTGTATGCAACTGGATGCCGAACAAATGATTATGGGCGCGTCATTTTATCCCGGCCGTGATGACACCGACGTTCTCACCGAAGATCATGTGCATAACTATGAACTTATCCACAGTGTATTCCCCGACTTTGCCAAAACCTTAGCACCGATTGAGCAATGGCAAGGACGTGCCGCAATTCGCGCACAGACAAAAGACTTTTTCCCTGTAATTGGTGCAGTCCATGAAGATCAGCAAATTTATAGCTGTAGTGGACTCGGTTCTAAAGGTTTCCTGTATGCCCCGCTCTGTAGTGAAATCATTGCCGCGCTGGTCTTAAAAGAAGCCTGCCCTATTCCAACACAGCTACTCGATAAAATTCATGCAGCACGTTTTATACGACGCGCTAAAGCGAAACAAAAAACCAAGAAGCCTTATTTTCAAGGTCAGATCCCGTCATCTCCACCTCAAGAAAAATAACTTGCAATAAAAAAGCGCCTTTCGGCGCTTTTTTTGATTCGATCTTATTTCCCTTGTTCCAAAGGAAGACCGGCATCACGAGCAGCACGCGTGCCGCCCATTAAGATTACATATTCACGTGAGCTGTCAAAACCCTCTAGTAACTCTGCTGCACGTGGAGCTTTACTTCCGCCACCACATAAAATGTAAATGGGTTGATCCGTTGACACCTGAGTCAGTGCATCTGATGACAATGCGGTGATCGGTTGGTTAACCGCACCTTTCACATGTGCCTCAGCATAAGCACTTGCATCGCGAACATCCCAGATAATCGAGTCTTCTGGGAACTCAAATGTTGTAATTTCTTGTTTACGGATCATTGCGCACTCCTTTTGATGTAAACAACACTTGGCAAATGAAGAAAACATCCCTAGCATCTCAGATATTCTTTCCCTTTGTAAAGGTCTAATCTATGCCTTCTTTTGATATTGTTTCCGAATTAGAAGTTTTTGAAGTAAATCATGCAGTTCAAAACACGCAAAAAGAAATTGCGACGCGTTTTGACTTCCGCGGTCATGACGTTTCAATTGAGTTAAATGAGAAAAATAAGGAAATCAAAATCTCAACAGAAAGCGATTTCCAATGTGAGCAAGTGTATACCATGCTCGAAAATCATTTCTTCAAACGTAAAGTCGACATTCAAGCGCTCGATCCACAAAAAATGACCGCTTCTGGTAAAAATGTCATTCAAGTGATCAAACTGAAAGACGGACTTGACTCTGATACTGCAAAAAAAATCAATAAAGCCATTAAAGAAAGCGGCATTAAAGTGCAATCTTCTATTCAAGGCGACAAAATTCGTGTGACTGACAAGAAACGTGACACTTTGCAACAAGTGATGGCGTTCTTAAAAGAGCAACAGTTTGGTGTGCCGCTTCAATTTAACAACTTTAAAGATTAAGGCAGTACAACTGCCATTGAGGTCAATATGGCACGTCCAAATCGTCTAAATAAACTGGTCAAAGCAAGCTCTAAATTACCCAAAGGTATTCAAAGTCGTTTGCTCAGTCGAGCTTTTGGTCGTGTCGTACCCATGGTTGGAACAGCTAAAATCCAGTATAAACATGTCAGCCCTGAGCGTGTTGAGGTGAGCATCGCCAATCATAAGGCGATGCAAAACCATATCGGGCAAGTACATGCCTGTGCCATGGCACTGATCGCAGAAACAGCCACAGGATTTGTCACAGCAATGAACGTCCCTGATAGCGCCATTGTTCTGATTAAAAGTCTGAAAGTTGATTTTAAACGTCCAACCCAAGGTGGGATGAAAGCCATCGCAACACTTACACCTGAACAGCAACAACAAATGCAAAGCACAGAAAAAGGTGAAACCTTAGTACAGGTCTTAGTCACCGATGAATCTGGTGAGGCACCAATTCAATGTGAAATGCTTTGGGCGTGGGTGGCAAAATCCGCTCTGAAAAATAAATAAATGTAAATAAAACTTACTTTTAGGTAAGTATAAGTTTTACCAAATTTCAGCAAAATCAAGACTGTTTTTTACTATTTATACGCCGTAATTCCGCTCAATATGCTTGCACGACACAAATATATTGAGCACTTTATGAAAAAAATCATTCCCCTTTCATTCATCAGCATGGCGGTGTTTTTAACTGCATGTCAAAGTACTATTCCTGCAACGCCAGCGACTCCAAATCAAGCGGCTGAAAGCAATATTCAAACCAGCCAAGCGGCGTAAAATAAGAAAATCGTCATTGATTTTTATGAAGGCGTTTTTCTTAAACATCAGGTTAAAGCATATGCTGACCGATATATTGGCAATCAATATATTCAACATAATCCGCATGTTCCTGATGGCAAAGCGCCTTTTGTTGATTATTTTACCGAGTATTTTAAACAAAATCCTGAAGCAAAAAACCAGATCAAACGTGCTGCTGCCGAAGGTGATTTGGTCTATTTACATGTGCACTCTACGCAAAATAATCAAGACCGTGGAGAAGCCATTATTGATATCTTCCGTGTTGAAAATGGCAAGATCGTCGAGCATTGGGATGTGCAACAAAGCATTCCTGAAACCAGTGCCAATTCAAACACGATGTTCTAATTTCCAATTCGCTATCAATAAAAAAGCCACTCGATTGAGCGGCTTTTTTTTTGCGTCTAACTTTAATTAAGCTTGATCTGCAGCAAATTTAGCTTTTGCATCCGCAGGAATTTGACGCTTAGCACCTTTCACATCCACAGCGACAAATGTAAACACACCTTCGGTTACGCGAATTGGATCACGTGAACTGTCGTGACTATCCCAAACTTCAATCTGCATTTGGATAGAGGTATTACCCACTTTTAAAATTTTGGTATATACACTGATGACATCCCCGACTTTCACTGGAACGAGGAAGGTCATTTGGTTAATTGAAATCGTTGCACAGCGTCCTTGACTGAAACGCTCTGCGTGAATTGCACCGGCCAAGTCCATTTGTGACACGATCCAACCACCGAAAACATCACCACTCCAGTTGGTGTCTGCAGGCATCGCGATGGTTTGTAGGGAAAGCGTTCCTTCAGGTTTTACATGAGTTTCTGACACTTTAGCTCCTGGCGCTGACATTTATTGAGGTAGATTTAACTGCTGGTTGAGCCATTGTTGTAACTCACCCGCACGCATTGCACCACTTATTCTAGCAATTTCGTTGGTTTTATTCATCAAAACCAGTGTAGGAATACTACGAACATTAAATGCACCACTCAATCGAGGGTTTGCTTCGGTATCAATTTTGGCAAAAACTACTTTCGGATTAGATTTTGCAACTTGTGCAAAGTATGGCGCCATCATCTTACATGGTCCACACCATTCAGCCCATAAATCGATCAGCACAGGTAAATCACTATTGCTAATAAAATTTGCAAAGTTCTTTTCATTCAACTCGATGGGCGCCAATGGAATCAATGCTTGATGACATTGACCACATGCAGGCCCAACTTCGAGTTTTTCTTCAGGCACACGGTTTTTTGCACCACATTCAGGACACACAACGATCATTTAGCTGACTCCAACATGTTGATGTAAAAATTCTAATTGGGTTGACATGGCTTTTTCAAACCATTGCCCGTGATAAATATCAAAATGTTGCATTTCCCACTCATAATACTGCACATACGGTGCAATATTGGTCGCAGTTTCTCGGCTTGATTCAATGGGAATCAAACTATCTTCTTTGGCTGCAATAAAAAGTACCGGTATGTTAATTTTACGGACATCCAATATTGGGCGATAACGGATTAACTTAAAAAAGGCCCGAGCCGGAATTTCGCCACTCCAATAAAAATCAGAATTTACAATCGATAAGTAGCCCGCATAACTGTCTTCAGACTGTAAAAAACACAATCGATGTGGATCGACTACAGGTAAAGTCGTTGGGCTCATCCCAACTTTAGAACCCATATAGTCCTGACTCGATAATTTTAACGCTTTGGGTAATTGCTGTAAGGGATACAATTTTGCACTTTCAGCGCCGTCGACAAATGGAACTTGTACCATCAGCGCTTTAATATTTTTAAGCTCTGCCGCTAAACTGAGTACATAGCCACCACTCAGCGATGTTCCCCATAATACAATGCGTCTCGAATCAATCGATTTACGCTGCTGTAAATGATCGATCATGGTCCGCCAATCTTCAAGTTGGGCTTTAAGATTCACCAACTCTCTCGGACGCCCTGTGCTGCCTCCCCAATAGCGATAATCAAACAACACGACAGCATAGCCCGCTTGTACAAAGCGCTTGGCATATTGCACTAATTTAAATTGGCGTAATGCAGCCAAACCATGCGCCATGAGAATGACTGCTGGTTTTTCAACAGATTTTGGACGATAAAAGTCAGCAGCTATAACATCTTGTCCGCTTTTGACATACAGTGGTTCGACTGTATAGGCGTGCATACGCGCTCCATTGCGTTATTTTATGGTTGTAATCGCTTATAAAAATTTAAGAACATTCTGCTCAAGTTTGTGCTTAATGCTATCATAAAGCATAAATCTATGAATTAAATTATGGA
The DNA here is from genome assembly GCF_013419875.1 of Acinetobacter sp. YH12049. Taxonomy (NCBI): domain Bacteria; kingdom Pseudomonadati; phylum Pseudomonadota; class Gammaproteobacteria; order Moraxellales; family Moraxellaceae; genus Acinetobacter; species Acinetobacter sp. YH12049. Next base: position 89,939 of record NZ_VOZH01000014.1, read on the forward strand.
GTGACTCAATGAGCGAAAATGTTGGTTTTGCAGGTCAAATCGGCCCAGAACATGTAGCGCAAGTGGTTGAAAAAGGCTTTAAATCGATTATCAATAACCGCCCTGACATGGAAGGTGGTCCTGAGCAACCAACCAGTGCTCAAATTGAAGAAGCAGCTCGTAGCGCTGGTTTAGACTATGTTCATCAACCTGTTGTTGCGGGTCAAATTTCTGAGCTAGATGTCCGTAACTTTGCTAATCATTTTAATGAATTGCCAAAGCCAGTACTCATGTTCTGTCGTACAGGTAACCGTTCAAACAACCTGTATCAACTAGCAAAACAGATGGATCTTTTGGATGACTAAGGCTTTCATTCAAAAAGCTTTATTGATCGCAACGTGCATCTTTTCGGCACCCTCATTTGCTGATAATAGCAGTCAGCCCTTAAATGCATATTTAAGTGTCTCTGGACAAATGACCACAGATAAGTTTTCAAGTTTACTCAAGCAACTTAAATTTAAATCTGTAATTGTGAATCGACCAGATAATGAGGCAGGCAATGAAGTGACTGTTTTACAGTTACGAGGCATTGCTGAAAAGTCTCATGTGAGTGTTGTGTATCAACCTGTGCAAAGCGGTAAAATTTCTCAAACAGACGTGAAAGAATTTGCCAAATATTATAATGAGCTTCCTAAACCCATTTTGATGATTTGTCGTAGCGGTTCTCGTTCGACATCTCTTTTCAATCAAGCTCAGGCTCAAGGTTTGCTCAATGAATAAATTTATGTTCACCGTTTTATTTACAACGTTGTTGCTAACAGGGTGTAATTCTATGAATGTACGTCCAACCGTTGGTGTAAGTGTCGGGACTGCACTATAAAATGACGAATATAAAGATGGCGCTATTTGCGCCATTTTTTATGTGTGGTATCTTTACGCAATATAACTTTTTCTATACATAAATAACTATTTTGGGGTAATTCATGAAATTCGTTCAAGGGACACTTGTACTTACTTTAGCCACTTTACTTACAGCTTGTGGTGGTGGCGGTAGTGATGGATATTTTAATAACGAAGGAACAGATTCTTCTAATCAAAACAATAACAATGGCGGTACAACAACTCCAACTGAAACAGCAAAAGCACAGTTAGATATTTTAAAACGTGAAGGGCAATATTTATTCGGTAATTATGATCCTAACGATGCATCAACAGCAAAAGGCTATATTGATCATTCAATGGATACATTTGCACAAGGCCCATTACAATTAAGTTTAGATATTAGAAAAATAAACTTAAACTCATATAAAAATACTTATCACTACAGAGATAAATGTTTCTATTTAAGTAAAACTGACTATAGAGCATGTTATGTTTTTATTGGCGAAGATATTAAAAATATCTTACCGGGTTATGACAACTGGGATTTCGATATTACAGCTAATGATCTAAAAAACATCAAATTACAACATGATGAAGTGACACCAAACTTAGAAGAATATGAATCCAATACTCGCATTTACGTATTTGAAAATGAAAATGGAGATAAAAATTTCCATGATGTAACAATTACTGGTGCATTTGCTTATCCATTTCAACAGTCTTGGGGAATACAACAAACTCAACAAAAAAGGTTTGTTTTAATAAATGGCAATACAAGCGACTATAAAATTACAACAACAGCAATAGTTACGGATCCAGAAACTGGTGATGATATTGAACGTGAAGTAACAACAGGTGCTATCAGTATTTACAAAGATCTCTCTTCTCTCGATGGAGATTTATACAATATTCAATCTGGATCAGGATTTAATGTATTAATTAACGATAACCCAAATATTCCTTTTGCAGAACCAATTTCATTCGTATTAAACTCAACACCAGGTACCACAAGTTCAGCAAGTTATCGTGTGAAAGCTTCAGGTGAACAAGAACTAATTTTACCTAGCATCACAACAATCGATGGGACTCGAGTTGAGAATGAAGCCTCTAGTTTAAATAGCCAGACATTTACTGGAAGCATTAAATTAACAGGGACGAACATTTTGAAATTTAAACAAGCTACAAGTGGTAGTCTTAGTTTTGAACATGCTATTAATGGAATAACATTCAAAGGTTCATCTACTAATAATGCAGGAACTGTAAGTACAAGTTTAACATTACCTTCTGGTATTAAATTTTAAGTGTAAAAAAATGCAATTAAACCCTCTATACTGAGGGTTTTTTTATATATTAGATCTAAACTCATGAAATGAAGCATATCCAAATGTACGACATCATCATTATCGGTGCAGGAACAGCAGGCATTTCAGCCTATAAAGAAGCAATTAAAAAAACACAAAATCTTCTTATCATTAATGATGGGCCTTGGGATACTACCTGTGCACGCTTTGGTTGTATGCCAAGTAAAATACTTATCTCTACTGCCAACCGTATGTACGAAATAAGACATGCAGATAATTTAGGACTAGATGTCAAAAGTGAAATTGATACCTCTAGCGTCATGCAACATGTTCAAACCTTACGTGATCGTTTTACAAGAGCCACGTTAAAAGATGTTGAAAGTTGGCCAAGCCAACATAAAATTTCAGGTAAAGCTGAATTTATTGATTCAAATACCATTCAAGTAAACAACCAAACATTTAAAGCCAAGTCATTTATCCTTGCTGTAGGTACAACTCCTGCTATAGATGCTGAACAAAAACAAATATTAGGCGATAAATTAATTACATCCGATCAAATATTCGAATTAGAACAACTCCCTAAATCTGTCGCAGTTATTGGAAGTGGCGTCATCGCTTTGGAATTAGCGCAGGCTTTAACACGCCTCAATGTAAACACCACAGTTTTTGCACGTAGTCGAAAAATTGGCTCACTGAGTAGCCCTATATTGCAAAAGCTCGCACAGGAAGAATTAAGTAAAGAGTTAAAGCTAAAGTTTGAAATTTTACCTGAACATTATTCTATTGAAGGAGATCTAGTTCATTTAACCTATACTGAAGAAAACGTACAGAAGACACTACAAGTTGACTATGTATTAGCTGCAACTGGCAGACGTACATTATTAAATACCTTAAGTTTAGAACGTATAAGTGCCGAATTTAAAGATTTAAAAAATTTGCCAATCAATCCAGATACAAAGCAGCTAGCCGATTATCCAATTTTTATCGTCGGTGATGCACATACCAATACCCCTATCCAACACGAAGCAGCTCATGAAGGCAAGTTTGCTGTACAAAACTGTTTAAATTTTCCACAAACTAAATCCATCAAGACGCTAATACCTCTAGGCATCTTATTTTCTACACCACAAATGGCAACCATTGGGCAAAGCTATAAGCATCTACAAGATAAAAACACAGAATTCGTCATTGGTTACGTTTCTTATGAAAAACAAGGTCGTGCGATTGTTGCTGCTAAAAATAAAGGGGCTGCCGAAGTATATGTGGATACAATTAGCCATAAACTATTAGGAGCTGAGCTATTCTGCGCGGAAGCTGAACATTTGGCACATTTATTAGCTTGGATGATTTCAGAAGAACTAAGCATACATGAAATTTTAGATAAACCCTTCTATCATCCAACGTTAGAAGAAGGGTTAAGAACAGCATTAAAGCATGCACGACGTCAGTTAATATAATTTTATCGTTCTATGTAAACTTATAGCGTTGGATATCCAGCACTTAATTTCCGTATCCCCCTCTATCTTTTTTCTTTCCCTTTTTCTTCGTGCATAAAAAAACACCCCCTGGACTAGTCAGGGGGTGTTTCGAATAATGAGCTGGCGATGACTTACTCTCACATGGGTAACCCCACACTACCATCAGCGCTAAGAGGTTTCACTTCTGAGTTCGGGAAGGGATCAGGTGGTTCACTCTTGCTAT
>NZ_VOZH01000015.1:0-88169 GCF_013419875.1 Acinetobacter sp. YH12049
GCCTATTTAAGTGATGTGCTGAAAAGGTTGCCGACACATAAAGTGACTCAGATTGAAGAATTGCTACCACACCGCTGGAAACCTAAATCGAATTAAAAAATAGGCATGGGGTTCAGCGGACGCTTACTTTGGGCAATACTTTGTCCAATATAGAGGGGGTGCCTTGGGAGCGCTCTGTGCTTGCAGGGCGCATTTTGAATGATCGTATTATGATTTTTAATTTGTTGAATCAGGGTGCGACTGATTTAATGCAGTTGAGTCAAAATAGCCACGGTCGACGTTTCTTTAAGAAAGAGGGGATGTTGTGTGCTGAAGTGCCGTATCCGCGTGAGCAATTTAGAGCACACAATTGGAATATTTTAGATAGCTGTGTGCAGTTGTAGTTTTTGTATATAAACATTTTGGTATAGAAATAAAAAAGCCCCAATGAGTAGGGGCTTTTTTACAGTCGTTTAGAAGCTTGGCTTCACGACCACTAAAATGATCACTGCAAATAAAATCAAAGTTGGCATTTCATTAAAAAAACGCCAGAACTTATGCGATTTATAATGTGCATTTTCGATAAGCTTTTTACGGTAATAACCACATACAAAATGATAAATCACCAATAGTCCAACTAATCCAACTTTTAGGTAGAACCAAAGCGCTTCATGGTAGTGTCGAGTTGCATCACCCCAATCGACGAGGAAGTGCGCCGTGATCAGTGTAGCAATCATTGCGGGCCACATAATGCCGCGATATAGCTTGCGTTCCATGATTTGAAAGCGCTGATGACTCGTAGCATCATCACTCATGGCATGGTAGACATAAAGGCGAGGGAGATAAAATAGCGCTGCGAACCAGCAAACAACTGCGATGATATGTAATGCTTTGACCCAGAGGAAAGCATCTGATGGAGCATCCATATATTGACCCTTAAAAGGGCGGTGGGTGTGTGCTTTGGCACCGAAGCGCCAAAGCAGCAAACTTTATATTAAGCTTCCCATTTTTTGAAAACGAGGCAAGCGTTTACACCGCCAAAACCAAAACTGTTACTCATCACAGTATTCAATTTTGCATCACGTTTTTCAAGTACGATATCAAAAGGTTTTGCACCTTCGTCAAGTTCAGTCACGTTGATGTTTGGTGCAATAAAGTCATTTTGCATCATCAAAATAGAGTAAATCGCTTCTTGTACACCTGCAGCACCCAGACTGTGACCGGTCATCGATTTGGTCGAGCTGAGCGGAGGAACTTGCCCTTCACCGAAAGCACGCTCCATTGCTTTAAGTTCAGTAACATCACCTGCCGGAGTAGATGTGCCGTGTGTATTAACATAGTCGATGGTATCTACACCATGTTGTTTAGCTTCTTCTAAAGCCATAAGGACACAACGCGTCGCACCTTCGCCAGATGGTGCAACCATGTCAGCACCATCAGAGTTTGCTGCATAGCCGACAACTTCAGCCAAAATGTTTGCACCACGTGCTTGAGCATGTTCAAGAGATTCTAGTACAACGAAGCCACCACCACCTGCGATGACGAAACCGTCACGGTCAGCAGAGTAAGGGCGTGAAGCAGTCTCTGGAGTGTCATTATATTTTGAACAAAGTGCGCCCATTGCATCAAATAAAAGACTTTGTGACCAATGGTCTTCTTCACCACCACCGGCAAGCATTAAGTCTTGTTTGCCCAATTGAATCAGGTTGTATGCATAACCAATGGCATCGGCAGATGTTGCACATGCGCTAGTAATCGTGTGTGCAATACCTTGCATTTTAAATGCAACACCCACGTTTGCGGTAATGGTGTTGGTCATGTTACGTGGTACAAAGAATGGACCAACTTTACGTGCACCTTTAGTGTCTAGAAGTTCTTTCATTTCAACAACAGATGCAGTTGAACCACCACCTGAACCACCAGCAATACCGTAACGTGGATTACCACCAATTTGTTCTGCTGTTAAGCCTGCATTTTCTACTGCAGCCAAAGCTGAGTTGTATGCATACATTGCGCATACGCCCATAAAGCGTTTTAAGCGGCGGTCAATACCGTCAAAGTTTTGTTCTGCAGCCGCACTGACATGACTTTTGAAATTAAGTTCAGCATAACTTGGGTTGAAACGTGTTCCAGAAATCCCGTTTTGCAAAGAATGAGTGACATCTTCTAATGTATTACCAATGCATGAGTTGATGCCCATACCAGTGATTACAACACGTTTCATCTACAGATCCTTTATAGGTAGTGTGTGAGCAAGCTATTGAAAGTATACGAAGGAAACTTTCTAAATAGACGAACTCATATAATTTGATTGGAATAATGATAGCAGAAAGCTTTTTGAATTCTTATGGCAAATCCTATGCCTATTTTTGACTGAGCTAATTTGCAACGATGCAGCAAAAAACTTAACTTAAAGATACATATTCAAGTTGTGATAAAGTTTGACTACACCTAGTATTTATCAAGAATTTCAAGAATAGTCTGAATGGGGTAGGGAATGGCGAAAACGAATAATAAACCAACGGCTGGTCTGCTCTCAAACGCCTTTGGAGTGGCTAAAAAGCTCAGTTCTACAGGGGTGTCTATTATCAATCATGTTGCACCCGAATCTGTAACTAAGGTCATTCAACCACAAAAAAATGGTCAAACCTTGGAAGGTCAGTCACGTCAGACGAGCGTATTTTATGTGAAAAAATATGATAATCCACAGCAAATCCTGCGTGAACACGTTCCGAATGTTTCTAGACAATTATTCGGTCGACATTTTAATACCGTAAATAATGTAGCCAATTTTGTTGCTCCTCAATTTAGTGACAAAATTTCTGATTATTTATTTGATCGACTTAATCATTTTAGTTCGGATATTTCATCTGTAGATGCGGTGCTTGATGAAGCTGGGGTACGTGATTTAGAAGAGTTGACACAAGATGTCGATCGTTCGCGTCGTATTAGTCAGGCCTTGGGCGAGCAAAATAAATGGATTGCTTCGATTCAAGGAGCTTTAACAGGTGCGACAGGTGTCATTGGTTCAAGTATTGATATCCCTGCTTCACTGATTATGATTCTGCGAGTGATTTATCAAGTTGGACGTTCTTATGGTTTTGACTTAAGCAAAGAAAGTGACCAAGATATTGTTCAGTTTATTTTTAAACAGGTCGACTTGAGTTTAATTGCAGAAAAACAAACTTTGCTTATGGCAATAAAAGCTCTGAGTAGCACGCTACAAAATAGTGATTTGCATCAGTTACAGCAATTGGTGGGTTCAGACACCGATGCAGCAGCATTGAAAAAATATGTACTAGATGAAAATGGTCAGTTTAAGTGGGCATGGCTCAATCAAATGCCAAAAGTTTCATTGTTAAATCAGCTATCACGATTATCTCCTGTGGCGAGTGTTGGTGTAAGTGTGGTGTATAGTCGCCGTTTAGTGGATGAAGTGAATCAGAAGGCACAGCAAGTCTTTTCTAATGCGCGCCAATATATTTTGCAGCATCAGGATATTAGCTTGTCACCTTTACATGCCTATGAGCGTTCTCTTGAGTTGCTTGCTCAAGCAACACCTAAATTACTAGAAGGTATTAAGGCGAAAGATATTGATTTGGCTGAGCCGGTACTAGATCAGACCATAGATGTTGCAGGTCATGAGAGTATTCGCGCAGTAAAAGTCACTAAAAAAACACAACTTAAAACCGCTGATGCAGCCGAAGTGGAAGTAGAGCAGGAACAAAAAGTCTCAGAAGGTTTGGAGGCACTTGCGGAGAAAGTTGTTGAGCCTCATGCACCCGGGGCTGCGCAAAAACCTGCTTTAGCTGAAAAAGATGAGTTTGATGTGTTGGAATCTGTACAGCAAGAAGATGTCCCAGTGGAAAAAGCTGCACCCAAAACTAAGCCGCGTAAAGCCAAAACAGCAGCCGTAGATAAAGTTACAAAAAAATCAGCAGATTCTTCTGAAAAATAAACTATTTATTTGTGGGTGAAAAATTGCGCAAATCACGATGAATAAATGTTTTCGATGATCATATATTGTTGACCAATTTTAAGTCTTCGCTTACAATTGCATGCCCTCAAAAAGTAGTATTTTTTGGGGCTTTTTATTAACGGGAGAATTGCCAAATGGCAACAACAAATCAGTTGATCCGTAAGGGTCGTACAACTTTAGTTGAAAAATCTAAAGTTCCTGCGTTGAAGGCTTGTCCACAACGTCGTGGTGTTTGTACACGTGTTTACACAACTACACCTAAAAAACCTAACTCAGCAATGCGTAAAGTTTGCCGTGTTCGCTTAACTTCAGGTTTTGAAGTTTCTAGCTACATCGGTGGTGAAGGCCATAACCTACAAGAGCACAGTGTTGTTCTTATCCGTGGTGGTCGTGTTAAAGATTTACCAGGTGTACGTTACCATACCGTTCGTGGTTCTTTAGACTGTGCTGGTGTTAAAGATCGTAACCAGTCTCGTTCTAAATACGGTGCTAAACGTCCTAAGAAATAATCTGAAAAGATTAACTTCTTAGTTCGTTAGAACTGCAATCCTTTATCGTCTCGCTTGTCTGATTTCTGCATTTTTTGTGAAAATTCCAAGCGACGTATAGTAAGGCCAGCGAAAGCACATGACACTTTGTGCACCTGCTGGAGTAACCTGAAGTGTCATATTTATTAGGTGTATTAAAATGCCAAGACGTCGCGTAGTTGCTGCCCGTGAAATCCTTCCGGATCCTAAGTTCAGCAGCCAAACAATCGCTAAATTCATGAACCACGTAATGCAAGATGGTAAAAAATCTATTGCTGAAAGTATCGTTTACGGTGCTTTAGACCGCGTTCAAGAAAAATCTAAAGTAGACCCAGTTGAATTTTTCGAGACTACTCTTGAAAAAGTTCGTCCTATGGTCGAAGTAAAAGCACGCCGTGTTGGTGGTGCTACATACCAAGTGCCTATGGAAGTACGCCCATCCCGTCGTACTGCCTTGGCTATGCGTTGGTTAGTAGATGCTGCTGCTAAGCGTTCTGAAAAAACTATGGCTTTACGTCTTGCTGGTGAGTTGCTTGATGCAGCTGAAGGTAAAGGCGCAGCGATCAAAAAACGTGAAGATGTGCATCGTATGGCTGAAGCCAACAAAGCCTTCTCTCATTACCGTTTCTAAGCGGATAAAACAGCCCCTATTCAGGAGGGTGACAAATCAGTTGTCACTGTTTTGTCATCGAATCGCTTTAAGTTGCTATGCAGCTTAAAGCGTCCTGTTTTAAACAACAAAATTTAGGAATGCTAGAAATCATGGCTCGTCAAACCCCAATTTCTCGTTATCGTAACATTGGTATCTCTGCGCACATTGATGCTGGTAAAACTACCACTTCAGAACGTATTTTGTTCTACACAGGTGAGAGTCACAAACTTGGTGAAACTCACGAAGGTTCTGCAACTACAGACTGGATGGAACAAGAGCAAGAACGTGGTATTACTATTACCTCAGCGGCAGTAACATGCTTCTGGAAAGGGATGGGTAACCAATTTGAACAGCACCGTATTAACGTAATTGATACCCCAGGACACGTAGACTTCACTATTGAAGTTGAACGTTCTATGCGTGTTCTTGACGGTGCATGCATGGTTTACTGTGCTGTAGGTGGTGTACAACCTCAGTCTGAAACTGTATGGCGTCAAGCAAATAAATATAAAGTTCCACGTATTGCATTCGTGAACAAAATGGACCGTACTGGTGCGAACTTCTTCCGTGCTGTTGAACAAGTTAAAACACGTCTTGGTGGTAATCCAGTGCCAATCGTTGTTCCAATCGGTGCAGAAGAAAACTTCCAGGGTGTTGTTGACCTAATCGAAATGAAAGCGATTATCTGGGACGAAGCGTCTCAAGGTATGAAGTTTGAATATGGCGAAATCCCTGCTGAATTAGTTGAACTAGCTAACGAATGGCGTACTAACATGGTTGAAGCTGCTGCGGAAGCATCAGAAGAACTCATGGACAAGTACCTTGAAGAAGGTGAGTTAACTAAAGAAGAAATCGTTTCAGGTTTACGTGCACGTACATTGTTGAATGAAATTCAACCAATGCTATGTGGTTCAGCGTTCAAAAACAAAGGTGTTCAACGTATGTTGGATGCTGTAATTGAATTCTTACCTGCGCCGACTGATGTCGAGGCGATTAAAGGTATCCTTGACGACAAAGACGAAACTGAAGGTTCTCGTGAAGCGTCTGACGATGCTCCGTTCTCTGCGCTTGCGTTCAAAATCATGAACGACAAATTTGTAGGTAACTTAACATTCGTACGTGTTTACTCTGGTGTGCTTAAAGCAGGTAGCCCTTGCTATAACCCAGTTAAAATGAAGCGCGAACGTGTTGGCCGTATCGTACAGATGCACGCAAATGACCGTCACGATATTGAAGAAATTCGTGCGGGTGATATCGCAGCATGTGTAGGTCTTAAAGATACTACGACTGGTGATACATTATGTGATGAAAACAATGTAATTACACTAGAGCGTATGGAATTCCCAGAGCCAGTAATTGCGCTTGCGGTTGAGCCTAAAACTAAAGCTGACCAAGAAAAAATGTCTGTTGCTTTAGGTCGTTTGGCGAAAGAAGACCCTTCATTCCGCGTACGTACTGACGAAGAATCTGGTCAAACAATTATTGCTGGTATGGGTGAGCTTCACCTTGACATTATTGTTGACCGTATGAAGCGTGAATTCAACGTTGAAGCGAACATTGGTAAACCAATGGTAGCTTACCGTGAAACGATCAAAAAATCAGTTGAACAAGAAGGTAAGTTCGTACGTCAAACTGGTGGTAAAGGTAAGTTTGGTCACGTATACGTACGTTTAGAACCACTTGCTGAAGATGCTGGCAAAGATTACGAGTTCGCTGAAGAAGTTGTAGGTGGTGTAGTACCTAAAGAATTCTTCGGTGCGGTTGACAAAGGTATCCAAGAACGTATGAAGAATGGTGTCCTAGCTGGTTATCCAGTTGTTGGCATCAAAGCGACATTGTTCGATGGTTCTTACCATGACGTCGACTCTGACGAATTATCGTTCAAAATGGCTGGTTCTTACGCATTCCGTGACGGTTTCATGAAAGCAGATCCTATCTTGCTTGAACCTATCATGAAAGTTGAAGTAGAAACTCCAGAAGACTACATGGGCGATATCATGGGTGACTTAAACCGTCGTCGTGGTCTTGTTCAAGGTATGGACGATTTACCTGGTGGTACTAAAGCTATCCGTGCAGAAGTTCCACTTTCTGAGATGTTTGGTTACGCAACTCATATGCGTTCTATGTCTCAAGGTCGTGCAACTTATTCTATGGAATTCGCTAAATACGCTGAAACACCACGTAACGTGGCTGAAGGCATCATCGCTAAGTTCCAATCTGGCGGTAAAAAAGGTGACGACGAGTAATCTTTCGATTACTATAAGCCCAAACTAATTCATAGTTAAAAACCAAATGCTCATGCAGTATCCCTGCATGAGTAGTTTAAAAAGGAAGATCTCATGGCTAAGGCTAAGTTCGAACGTAATAAGCCACACGTTAACGTGGGTACAATTGGTCACGTCGACCACGGTAAAACTACTTTAACAGCTGCAATTGCAACTGTATGTGCAAAAAAATTCGGTGGTGAAGCGAAAGATTACGCTGCAATCGACTCTGCACCAGAAGAAAAAGCACGTGGTATTACAATTAATACTTCACACGTAGAATACGATTCTCCAATCCGTCACTACGCTCACGTAGACTGCCCAGGTCACGCCGATTATGTTAAAAACATGATTACTGGTGCTGCGCAAATGGATGGTGCGATCCTTGTATGTGCTGCGACTGATGGTCCAATGCCACAAACTCGTGAACACATCCTTCTTTCTCGTCAGGTAGGTGTACCTTACATCGTTGTATTCCTAAACAAATGCGACCTTGTTGACGACGAAGAGCTTCTTGAATTAGTAGAAATGGAAGTTCGTGAACTTCTTTCTACTTATGACTTCCCAGGCGACGACACTCCAGTAATCCGTGGTTCTGCTCTTGCAGCGCTTAATGGTGAAGCTGGTCAATACGGCGAAGATGCTGTAGTTGCTCTTGTTGAAGCTCTTGACTCTTACATCCCAGAACCAGAACGTGCTATCGACCAAGCATTCCTTATGCCAATCGAAGACGTATTCTCAATTTCAGGTCGTGGTACAGTAGTAACTGGCCGTGTTGAAACTGGTATCGTGAAAGTAGGCGAAGAAGTTGAAATCGTTGGTATTAAAGATACAGTTAAAACAACTGTAACTGGCGTAGAAATGTTCCGTAAACTTCTTGACGAAGGTCGTGCGGGCGAGAACTGTGGTGTTCTTCTACGTGGTACTAAACGTGAAGACGTTCAACGTGGTCAAGTACTTGCTAAACCAGGTACAATCAAACCGCATACTAAATTCGACGCAGAAGTATACGTACTTTCTAAAGACGAAGGTGGCCGTCATACTCCATTCCTTAACGGTTACCGTCCACAGTTCTACTTCCGTACAACTGACGTAACTGGTGCGATCGCGCTTAAAGAAGGCGTTGAAATGGTTATGCCTGGTGACAACGTAGAAATGTCAGTAGAATTAATCCACCCAATCGCAATGGACGCTGGCTTACGCTTTGCGATCCGTGAAGGTGGCCGTACAGTTGGTGCTGGTGTAGTTTCTAAAGTAACTGCATAATCACTAAATGTGTGTAAAAAAGCGCCTCTTTGAGGCGCTTTTTTTTATGTTTATTCAATGTGATAGGGAAATTGTCTGACAATATTTTTTAAAGCTGTCCTTTAGTGATAATTCACTGTCCTTAACTGAAATAATTACGCGTCAATAAAACCGTAATATGAACTCAAGAAAACCAATAAAAGTTTGAGTATTTCATAACTCAAAAAGGAGTTAGGCATGAACGCTAAAGTAAAGATTACTAATCGAGCAGGTGCAAGTTTCCCTGTACGCCGCATGAATTTTGATTTTGATGCGGTACCAGAGTACTGGATGAACGGCTCAGCTGGTTTGACACATTTTATGACCGCATTATCTGCTTTATTTCCCGCGGGTGAAATGTTCTTTATTGATAGTGTGCGTGCAGTACGTAAACATCCCGCGATCGCAAATAATGAAGCCCTACAAAAAGAAATTAGTGCTTTCATTGGTCAGGAAGCCATGCATACGCAAGAGCATGAAGGTTTCAATGCCTCTGCACAAAAATACGGTCATGATGTCGAAACGCTTGATAAGGCAACGGGTCGAGTTATCCAAGGTGTGCGAAAAGTTTTTGCACGTATTGGTAAACCTGTTGGTATCACTCAAGAAATGGTAGATCTTACCGCAACTACGGCACTTGAGCATTTCACTGCAACCATCGCTTCACAGTTATTGGTTAACCCACATATTCAAGCTTTAATGACAGATGAAACCATGAAAAATATGTGGTTGTGGCATGCGATTGAAGAAAATGAACATAAAGCCGTGGCTTATGATGTTTTTGAAGGTGTCTTTGGTCAGGGAATTAAGGCCTACGCACTCCGAACAGGCTCATTGATTGGCGCTATGGTGACTTTATTCTTCGTACAAAGCTACTTTGTTGCTCGTTTATTAAAAGAAGATAACAAGCTTAATTTTGAAGCATTAAAAGATATTTATACCTATGGTTATAGCCCTTCAAAAGGCATCATCACTGGTATGGGTAAAGAAATGCTGATGTATTTTAAACCAGGTTTTCACCCGAATGATTTAGATACTTCAGGTTTGTTAAAAACGTGGAAAGCATATTTGGGTCTCTAATCACAGCGCTGTGGTGACTTTTTGAGAAGGGCGATGTAAATCGCTCTTTTTTTTATTCAACTTTAGAAGCAAACTTTTTATAATGCGCATACCCTAGCTATAGAAAGATAAACGAAGATGATTCGTTTGATGCAAGACGCTGATGTACAGCAGGTTTACGATATCGAGCGCCGCGTACAAAGCCATCCTTGGACCTTAAAACAATTTCAAGAATCGATTGCTGCCTATCAAAGTACGGTGATTGAGCGACAAGGAAAAGTTGTAGGTTTTTGCATTTTACAACCCGTTTTAGATGAAGCAAATTTATTGTTAATGGCGATCGATCCGAGCCAGCAAGGCAAAGGATTAGGTTTTCAATTACTCGATGAATCTATTGCCTTACTCAAAAATAACCCCATTCAAATCTTCTTAGAAGTGCGAGAAGGTAATCAACCAGCGATCCGTTTATATGAAAAAGCGGATTTTCATCAAATCGATTTGCGAAAGAATTATTATCCAAATGCCGATGGAACTCGTGAGCACGCCATTATTATGGTGAAGGCTTGTATTGATGATTTTGCAGCTTTATTTAAATAAAAGCGGTGAAGCGTCATCAGATTTAAAGAAAGCATTCGTGAATAAACGAATGCTTTTTTATTGAAGATCTTTTGTTTGATCCCTTTTATTTAATAATAGGATTATTCCAACCTGAAGGTAAGGTGGTCATCAGGGAATCCCCCAGTTGGCTAATTTCTTCTTGGGTCAGTGGTCGATTGAGTCGACGCCATTGTCCATCAAGCAGAAGTTCCAGTGGAATGTACTGAGATTTATAATTCATTTTTTGCGAATCTGGCACCCAATAGCCCAAGTAGACATATTGCAATCCAAGCTTTTGTGCATGCTCGATTTGTTTCAGAATGGCAAAAGTCCCTAGTGAGCGACGGCTTTCATCAGGATCAAAAAAGGTATATACCGCTGAAATACCATCATCGAGTGGATCACAGGTAGATACACTGATTAGTTGCTCATCCAACCATAGCTCTAAAAAGAAACTGTCAGTGCAGCTATTGATTAAAAATTTTTCAAATTGATCTTGGCTAGGTGGGTACATATCACCATCAGCATGCCGTTCATTGATATAGCGTTCGTACAGGGCATAATGCTTTGCATCGGCATCTTGAGGACGGCTAATTTTCACCGTTAAATCTTGATTCCGTTTCCACGCTTTTTTTTGCACGCTGTTCATTTGAAATTCATGAACAGGAACGCGAGAGGACAAACATTGGCGACAAAGATGACATTCAGGGCGGTAGACAAAATCCCCACTACGACGAAAACCCATGCGGGAAAGTTCAGATAACGTGACCACATCAATACGATGGACAGGATCAAGAAAGACCATCCGAGCAGATTTATTTTCTAAGTAGCTACAATCATGCGGAGGCGTGATGTAGTACTGTAATTCGTTCAACAGGGACTTCGGTTGATAGGAATTCATCGTAATATCCCTCTTTTATTGTCATGCGCTGAGACTTGCCCATTGCGCTATTGTTTTACTTGAAAATACACTGTCCTGATACTTTTTCCAATCGATAGAGGGTTGTTTAACAACATCTTGTAACGAATTAAGGTATTGTTGGCGAGAAAGTGTACTCGCACCTAAGCTTAAGAGGTGATCGTTGACCAATTGGCAATCAATCCATGGCAACTGATTCTCTTGCCCGATGAGCATTAAGGTGTAAAACGCCATTTTAGAGACATCTGTTCGTGTACTAAACATAGACTCGCCAAAGCAGCCATGGCCAATATTGACGCCATAGAGTCCTCCGACAACGGTCTCATTTTCCCAAACTTCAATGCTATAAGCATAGCCTGCGTCAAACAGCGCAGAATATCCCTGAATAATATCTTCTGAAATCCATGTTTCATTGGCATAACTACGCGGCAAAGAACATGAGCGAATCACAGTTTCAAACGCATGATTAATGGTGATCTTATTGTCCATTTTTTTCATGCTGCGTAATAACGATTTGCTCGGATGATAGTCATGCGGTCGAATAATGCAGCGGGGTTCAGGACACCACCAACAAATTGGATCACCTTCACTGAACCATGGGAAAAGACCGTGACTATAGGCTTCAAACAGTGTGGAAGGGGAGAGGTCAGCACCGATGCAAATTAAGCCTTCACCTTCGGGATCGCATTCAACAGGATCGGGGAAAGTAAATTCAGAAGGAGGGAGTATCGGCATGCCAAGCTTCTTATTGAGGTATACGGATTTTTATCATGCATAAAAAAGCCGACCATCAGGTCGACTAATTTTTAAAACTATTTAGCTAAGCAAATGAATGAAGCAAAAGATTATTCGCCGAGTGCATCAAGGTATTTTTCAGCATCGAGTGCAGCCATACAGCCTGAACCTGCAGAAGTAATCGCTTGACGGTAGATACTATCGGCAATATCACCCGCAGCAAATACGCCTGGAATAGACGTTTGTGTTGCGTTGCCTGCGGTGCCACTTTGAACTTGGATGTAGCCATCACGTAAGTTCAATTGACCTTCAAAAATACCGCTATTTGGTTTGTGACCAATCGCCACGAACATACCAGTGACATCAACGTTTTGAGTTGAATCATCTTGCGTAGATTTAATACGTACAGAAGTCACACCGGTGTTATCGCCAATAACTTCATCCACTTGGTGATTCCAGATAATACTGATTTTACCTTCTTTTTCTTTTGCAAAAAGATGATCTTGAAGGATTTTCTCTGAACGTAAAGTGTCACGACGGTGTACAAGAGTGACATGAGAAGCAATGTTTGAAAGATACAGCGCTTCTTCCACAGCAGTATTACCACCGCCGACAACCATGACTTTTTGATTTTTATAAAAGAAGCCATCACATGTTGCACATGCGCTTACGCCTTGACCCATGAAAGCAGCTTCTGATTCAAGACCTAAATATTGTGCAGTTGCACCTGTACAAATAATCAATGCATCACAAGTAAACTCTTCCATATCGCCTTTAAGCACGAACGGACGAACATTGAGGTCCACTTCGTTGATATGGTCATACACAATTTCTGTACCAAAACGTTCAGCATGAGCTTGCATTTGTTCCATTAGGGCAGGGCCTGTTAAACCTTCTGCACCACCTGGCCAGTTGTCTACTTCTGTCGTTGTAGTCAATTGACCGCCTAATTGAATACCTGCGATGAGTGTCGGTTTCAGGTTCGCACGGGCAGCGTATACCGCAGCGCTATAACCTGCAGGACCAGAACCTAAAATAATTAGACGTGAGTGACGAGCGCTCATCCGTAGAATCCTTTTTTTATATGATAATTTGTGGAATTATACGTCAAAGTTTGAAACGATTGTGTGAGATTAAAGTCGATATTATTGATCATCGAAATCGTTTTGAGCTATATACAATAAAGTTAACAACTATACTTAAATTATCTTGCATCTTTTTTATTGAACAGGTGCATAATAACAGGTTTAGATTCAGCCCATTTTTGTTGTGGGTAATGACAAAAACATTCATGAAGAATTGGTTACAGGAACGTATATGACAGCGGTGTCGGGTGCATATGCACAGCGCTTAATAATGACTTTATTCCTTGTTTCATTTGGGATATATCTGTTCCTTGCAACAGTCACATATACGCCATTTGATCCGGGATGGATGCATTTATCCAGTGATACTCAGCAAGTTTCAAATGCCAGCGGCGTCGCAGGTGCATGGATCGCTGATTTACTCTATGGATTTTTAGGTTGGGCAAGTCTGCTGATACCTGTCTATTTATTTCTCGAAGCAATTCAAGTGTGGTGGCCACGTAGTTTTCTAAACCGTCCATTTCGCTATGCCGCTCAGTTCTTTATTTTACTGGCAACTTCAAGTTTACTTTTCCTGTTTTGGAATGTCCCTGAAGATACTTTAGAAAATGCATCGGGCGGGATCATTGGCTATGAACTGGGTCAAAGTCTTGAACAAATATTAACGGTCTATGGTGCAGCAATATTTCTTATTGCATTTTGGATCATGTTGTTCACTTTGGCCTTTGGCATTAAGTGGAATAAGACATGGGCAACCATGAAATCCACACCAGCTTATCTGCAAGATTTGTTCTATCGTAATGTCCCTGAAGGCGATACCGCTTTTGACCGTACAGTGCCAACGACTAAAAAAGAGAGTGCTGCTGCGCATGCATCAAAAGTGGTTGCACCAGTAACACCAGCCGATGAACATCATGCGGTCGATGTCGATCCTGTGGTACGTGATCGCGTCGCTGAACGTTTATTTGATGATATTGCCGATAAAGAATGGGCAGACAAAGAATGGAACGCACAACATTCATCTGCAGTCGACTTGGCAGAGACTGCTACACCATCTGATGAAGATTTTGAACATACCTTGGCGAAAGTGCATCAGCTTGAACAAGATAAACAACGTGTTGTTGCAACAGGTGAAGTTTGGCGCGCATTACATTCCAATGATGACCAACGCCACAAACAAGATATTGATGCTTTACTGAAAGCTGCAGAAGAAGAGCAGCCTGCCAATCAAACTGAATATTTCAACAAAACAGCAGATGTGCATTCGACTTCTCCGACAGAAGCGGTGCAACCTGCTAAAAAATCAGTCGATTGGGATGATGATGAAATCTTCGATGAGCTGTTAGCGGCTGTCCCGAATAGTAAAACAGCGACGGATGTGCATAGCCCATTTAATACAGCGCAAAGTGAAAGTCCTGCAACGCATTCAAATGAGTTTGCTACAGGTGCTGCTCCCACAGTTGCAGGTTTAGGTGTGGCAGCTGCACAGATTACACCGCTGACCACACCGAAAAATATCAGTGCTGAAACTGAATTTAATGATCTCGATGATTTGCTGGTTGAAGAAGCAGAGCAAGCAATAGAACAGGCGCAGCCGGTTCGTACAACCAGTCGTTATGCGCAATCTACGCCTTTGGTTCGTGCTGAAATTAATACGCAGCCGCAGACTTTTGTATCTGATGATGAAAAAGCCTTAATCAGCTCGAATAAAGATGCCTTCCGTGAAGTGTGGCAAGAAACGGCGGGTAAACCAGAAGACATCGATTTAGATCTCGAAGATGATTTTGACTTTGATGCGCCTTTAACTGATGCTTCTGGTCGTCCAATGTCACGTGCGATGCAAGTGGCACAAAAACGCTTGGATTTACCGACTTTGCCGGGCTTGGAAATCTTAGATCCTGTAGATCCGAACAAGAAAGTCAATTTCACTGCAGAGCAATTGTCTCGCTTGTCTGAACTTTTAGAAATTAAACTGCAAGAGTTTAATGTCAAAGCCAAAGTTGTAGAGGCACAGCCGGGACCAGTCGTAACACGTTTTGAACTTGACTTGGCACCTGGTGTGAAAGCGTCTAAAGTCACCAATATTTCACGTGACTTGGCACGTTCGATGTCTATGGCTTCTGTACGTGTGGTGGAAGTCATTCCGGGTAAACCGTATATCGGGATTGAAGTTCCGAATAGTTCACGTGAAATGGTTCGTCTTATTGAGCTGTTAGAAACGCCGGCATACCGTGATCCAAATGCCTTACTCAGTATGGCGATGGGTAAAGATATTTCGGGTAATCCTGTCTTAGCAGATTTGGCGAAAGCGCCGCATATGTTGGTGGCGGGTACTACGGGTTCTGGTAAGTCAGTCGCAGTAAATGCCATGTTGTTGTCGATGTTGTTGAAATACACACCAGAGCAACTGCGACTCATCATGATTGACCCGAAACAGTTGGAACTTGCCAACTATAACGATATTCCACATTTATTAACGCCTGTTGTAACTGACATGAAAGATGCGGTGAGTGCATTGAACTGGTGTGTGAATGAAATGGAGCGTCGTTATAAGCTGATGTCTTTGATGAAAGTGCGTAAGCTGACTGACTTTAACCGCAAAATTGAAGAAGCAATGGCCAATGGTGAAGATCTGATTGATCCAACTTGGAAGCCAGATGACTCTGCAACCCAAAGTCGTGCGCCACGTTTACAGCCAATGCCGTTGATCGTAATTGTTGCCGACGAATTTGCTGACATGATCATGCAAGTGGGTAAAAAAGCCGAAGAAATGATTACCCGTCTTGCACAAAAATCACGTGCAGCAGGGATTCATTTGCTGTTGGCGACACAGCGTCCAACCGTAGATGTGGTGACGGGTTTGATCAAAGCCAATATTCCAACCCGTGCTGCGTTACGTGTCAACAGTAAACTGGATTCACGTACTATCTTAGATGCTGGTGGTGCGGAAGACTTACTGGGTCATGGTGATATGTTGTTCCTCGGACCGGGTAAAATTGAACCTGAACGAGTACATGGCGCGTTTATTTCAGACGATGAAGTGAACCGTATTTGTGATGCATGGCGAGAGCGCGGTGAACCGAATTATGTCGATGAGATCCTCACGCCTTATGATGAAGAGCCGACATCTCGCGGTTTTGAAGATGGTGATGGTGGATCAGACCGTGATGCGCTGTATGATCAATGTGTTAGTTTCGTTTTGGAAACACGTAAAGCATCGACTTCATCTTTACAGCGTAAATTCAGTCTCGGCTATAACCGTGCTGCACGGATTATTGATCAGATGGAAGAAAATGGTATCGTCAGTGGGATGGGGCCAAATGGTAAACGAGATATTTTGGTCTAAGTCCTAAAACAAAAAACCTGCTTCGGCAGGTTTTTTTATTTTTAGATTGTGAACTCTTCTTGGTAGAACATGGACTGGGCCAGTTCGATAAAAGCTTTGCAGGCCGGGCTCATGAGTTTTTGATTTTTTACGGCGAGTCCAATCTGCCGTTGGGTATTTGGAAAGAGTGGACGTTTAACCACATGTGGATGTAGCGCCAACAGCTCAGCAGGCATCGCCATATCCGCAACGATAGCAATCCCTTCCTGTAAATTCACCATGTTTAAAATGGTTAGCAGTTGCGACATTTGATAGGTGATTTTAGGTTGTATTTGGTGTTGTTTAAGCAGTTTTTCGACATGGGACTGGCTGCCTGCACGGGTCATAATAAAGGGGTAGTTTTGTAGGTCTTGGATATTTAAATGACTGTGTTTGGAAACTGAATAACTATCTGGAATCAAGGCAATGAAAATATCTTGGATTAAGGGGAAGGTGAACAGTTGCGGCTTAGGGAGTACGGCAAAACCCACATCAATTTGACGTTCAGAAATCCAACGAGACACTTCTGCATCGGTGCCTTCCTCGACATAGATCTCAATATGCGGATAACGTTCTCGATACGCCTTTAATAGCTCTGGAAGCAGATGAATCGAACTAGAAGAACCAAAAGAACCAATTCTCAGTGTTCCTTGTTGAATACCATGTGCGGCATGCACTTCTTGTTGCATGATTTGTGCGGTATTGATGACTTCTTTGGCATGCAGCAATAACTGCTGACCAATGTGGGTCAGGCTTATTTCGCCTTGCTCACGGCTAAATAAGCTGACATTCCAATGTTGCTCTAAACACTTTAATGCATGAGAGACAGCCGACTGAGTAATTCCCAGTTGCCGAGCAGCGAGAGTAAAGCTTTGTTGTTCTGCGACTTTAATAAAAATTTCAAGCTGAGAAAATGTCATTGCCATGAGTAATTGCTCATTTTGTTATGAGTCTAGATGAGGATTATATTGTGCTACATAAATGGTTAAAGATGAAATAGCTTGTTTATTTCAAGGCGTACAGCATGAATATCGTCGTCGCATTGTTTCCCCTCGTTGCATTAATAGCGATGGGCTATATCCTTAAATACACACAGTTTGTTCAGGATGAATTTTGGGCAAATTCAGAAAAACTCAATTACTACGTTTTATTTCCTGTGCTGCTATTTTTGAATGTATCAGCCGTGCAATTGGATATGAACACTGTTTCACGAATGTTGACAGTACTGGTTGCGGGCACCTGTTTGATCAGCATCGTGTTGTGGGGGATCAAGCAGTTTATGCATATCCCCGTGCAGCGTTTTGGCGTGTATATCCAAAGTCATATTCGTTTTAATACCTATATTGGCTTGTCATTAATGGGGGCGCTGTTTGGCTCAGAAGGCATGCAAATGTTTGCCATGTTAATTGCCGTTGCTGTGCCCTTAGTTAATATTATTTCAGTATTGGCTTTTTCAAATTTAAGTGTGAAGCAATTGGGGCAGACCTGTCAGTCCATCGCAAAAAATCCCTTAATTTTAGGCTGTGTGGCAGGGGTATTGTTTAATTTATCAGGCTTGAGTCTGTTTCATGGCTTACCTGAATTATTAAAAATATTGGCAGCCATGAGTTTACCGCTCGGACTACTTTCTGTTGGGGCAGCATTACAGTTTCAGCAAATGCGCGCCGATCTACGTTGTTTAAGTTTAAATACGATAGGGCGTCTCATGTTAATGCCATGTATTGCTTATCTATTGAGTACTTGGATGGGTCTGACTGATTTTGAGCGAATGATTTTAGTGGTCTTTTTTGCTTTGCCAACTGCATCATCGTCTTATATTTTGACACGCTATTATCAAGGTGATTCACAACTGATGGCGGCCATTATTAGTGTACAAACCATTGGTTTTGGCTTGATGTTTCCATTGCTCATGTTGATCGTGCATTAATCATGCTGAAATACTATCACCCTGATTTTAAATCAGATAAAAAAAGCCCACATCATGCGGGCTTTTTTTTGTTACTCGAAATTAAGCAAATTTTGCCAATACTTCGAGGAAACCTGCGCTTTGACGTGGGTATTGAGCAATCACGTCATGAATACGCTGACCTTCAGGATTAGTTGCGTTCACATCACGGCCATCGGCAACGAATTGAGTCAAAAGACGCTCATAGTCATTTGGACGCATATGTTTGAAAGCATGGTAAAGCACGTGAAAGTCGCCATTCACTCCTTCAGGAGGAAGCTGAGTAAGGTAGGCAAATACACGCTCATCTGACCATTCTTCGTTGAACGTTGCTGGCTGAGATAATGCCATCGCAATCTCCTTGCTGGTTTAAAAATACAAAAAGGCAAAAATGAGTACGCAAGTAAAATGGTTTTATTCGCCATCTCTAAGTTAAGCGACTCATTTTATGGTTGGATCAAAAGTTATTTTTTGTTATCCCGTTTACCCGAAGCAAAACTTTTGATCTGACAAAGGAATAAAACTAATCCAGCCCACTCAAAGCAAAGCTTCTCGTCTTGCGGCTGGGTAAAGCAGCGCTTTACTGATCCAGCCTCACATTTTGCCTTGATTCAATTTACTTGGCTAATCAGAATTCAGATTAACGTTCTTCAGGCAAATTGATATTCATTTCAAGCATTTCAATATTCGCTTCAGAACGAACAGACATTTGAATATGTTGCTCATCTACACCACGAACATAGCGGTTTACCACTTGCATGATTTCTTTTTTCATCATGTCGATCTTGTCTTGGCTGAGGCGTTTACCCAGACCATTTTCAGATGCCACGATGACTTTTAAACGGTCTTTTGCCGTTTGTGCGCTTGACGGTTTCTCGTCGCTGCTAAAAAGTTTGCTCCAGAATCCTGCCATGATTACGCTCCAAATAGACGTGCTAACCAACCCTTAGGTTTTACCGTAATGTGACGGTAAGGGCGCTCTTCACCAAGGAAACGTGCAACAAGGTCATCATACGCTTGGCCAGCCGCTTCTTCTGTAAACAGAATCACTGGTTTACCTTCGTTCGATGCTTGTAGAACGCTTTTACATTCAGGAATAACACCTAAAGTCGGTACGCGTAAAATATCTTTTGAAATGTCATCAATCGTCAACATCTCTTGTTTATCCGCACGTTCTGGATTGAAACGTGTAATACAGAGATGCTTACGGATACGACCTTCGTTTTGTTCTACTTTTTTGGTTTTGCTGTCGAGCATACCAATAATACGGTCAGAGTCACGTACCGAAGAAATTTCTGGGTTCGTCACAATGATCGCTTCATCAGCATGATACATTGCTAAAATTGCACCACGTTCGATACCCGCAGGTGAGTCACAAATAATGTAATCAAACTCTTGAGAAAGTTCGTCCATCACACGTGCTACACCTTCATCTGTTAACGCGTCTTTATCACGTGTTTGAGATGCTGGCAAAATGTAGAGATTTTCAATATCTTTATCGCGAATAAGCGCTTGTTGTAATCGAGCTTCGTTATTCAATACGTTTACAAAGTCATATACAACGCGGCGTTCACAGCCCATGATCAAGTCAAGGTTACGTAAACCCACATCAAAGTCGATCACAACAGTTTTGTGGCCGCGAAGGGCTAAACCTGTTGCAAAAGATGCGCTTGTAGTTGTTTTACCTACGCCACCTTTACCTGATGTTACGACAACAATTTTCGCCACCGAATCCACTCCTGTTATGGTTTAAATCCCCTTTTTTAATTAGGGGTTTGGTGATTATTTATACATTAAAATTGCAAAGCTTCAAATACTAGCTCTTGCTGGTCATTCAAATAAATATGTACTGGCTGTTTGACCACATGAGGTGGAATATCATCAGCGACACAGTAAGTCCCTGCTATTGAAACCAATTCAGCTTCTAATGAATGGCAGAAAATACGTGCAGCCGTGTTCCCACCAGCTCCGGCAATGACTCTACCACGAGCACTACCATAAATATGTATATTTCCTGAAGCAATTACTTCTGAACCGCTATTAATACCAGCATTAATAATGATATCGCCATGGTCTTGGACTAAACATTGACCTGTACGTAAGATTTCATTGTGATACGACGTAGCATGACGAATGGTCGGTACTTCGACTGCAGCAATTTTATCTTCGGTTTTTTCTTCTGCAGGCGCGGGTTCTTCAACCACTTGTTCGCGTGTCGGTTTAACTTGTTGTAGTTTGCGATCCGCAGGAACTACGGGAAATTGGATAGCACGTGCTTGGTCCGATAGCGGACCTTCAGTGACACCAATCGGTTGAATTTCAATACTAATAAGTAGTTGAATCAATGCAATTAGTTCTTGATCAACCGTACTTTCAATCACGGCTAATGTTCCAGGTGGAAAAGCCTTTTGGAACATTGGAGTAAGTTGCTGGCGGATCGCATCATGATCATTGGTATCGAGGTGAATGCGAATCGCATTGACCATTTTGCCTTTTATCCGTATATCAGCCATATTGAATCCTTGAGACTTCTAACTATTACTTTTGTGCCGAAGTAGTTATGTTGTAAATAGAGCAAATCCTAGAACAATTTGCATGAATACTCTAGCGGAGTTCGCAATTATTTTTGACTAAGTGTTTATTCTGTAGCTTGGTCCTGTTCCTGCATAATCTGCTGCCACTGTTTTACTTTCACTTGCTTACGAATAGCCTCTAGACTTTCAAAAACCGCAGAGCGAACCAACTCATCCAGCTGGGCATTATTTTCGATTTCAATACGGCTAACACGCTGTGAAATGTCTAAATATAGATTGGGTTTTTGAGCCGTCGATGTATTGGGATAAGCCAATGGGGAAATTAAACCTTGGGTAATATTTTCACCTAAGCGTTGCCCGATACTTTGAATCTGCTGTTCAATGCGGCTGCCAACGATCGGCACTAAACGCAATAGCTGCGTGAGTTCTGGGGTGTCTTCAATGGCCTGACTGACAATCTGTCCGACATTTTTGGCAATCAATTCACGTTCAGCACGCAGCTCTTTGCTTAAATTTTCTTGCAAAATTTCGGCCAAGAATTGGGTGAATAATTCGCGGTGATGCTGAACGACATTGCTAATCAAATCTTTATGTGTGGTACTGGTGTTTAACTCATGTCTAACCCCATCGAGTACGGTGAGTACCACTCGATCAGACAATTCTTCCATCACCACACGATAATAAAACAAAGCTTTCTTTTGCCATGCTGATGGCACGATCTGATAACCCATTTCATATAGTCGATACGCAATCACGCCTGCGCGAAATAAACGCAGGAAACGTAAATGCGGCACAATGGCTAAAATTTCGTACCAATGTATAAATGGGAAGAAGAACCAGCGCTGATGGTGCTTGTTGATGATGGCAATCGCCCAGCGCACCAACAATTCGACTATCAAAAAGATAATAAACCACGCTTCGGTGGTAATCACCCATGGATGCAAATGTTCACGGTAAAAACTTAGCACATCGGGCAGGTGGATACTGTTAAAGAACCAACTGCCAAGATTGCTCATGAGGAAAAAGTTCATGCACAGGCAGAACAAGTTAAAAACAATAATAAACACCATGAATATGTCATAAATCAAAAACAGTTTGAATGACCAACTGTTTGGATTGACATGATGATATTTAGATTTCTTGTTTTGCGGCATGCTGTTCTGCGACATAAAACTTCTTCTTAATTATTCAGTAACTGAGTATTTAGCTTTCATACGAGTAATGAGTTGGTCTTTCTCCGTCCACAGCTCATCTACCCAATGCTGAAATTTTTCACGGAATTCTGCATCATCTTCATAGTTGCCGCCATGCACCCACGTTGGAATTTCAATTTTACGTAAATCCACGGCGATACGTGGAACTTCACCGAGCCAAAATTCGCCATAACCTGGTGCACCATTTGGATAGACGATGGTCATATCTACGAGGGCATCAACTTGATCCCCTAAAATATTGAGTGCTAGTGCTAAACCACCCGCTTTTGGCTTAAGAAGGTTTTGATACGGCGACTGCTGCTGCGCATGCTTTTCAGGGGTAAAGCGAGTGCCTTCCAAATAGTTCAGCAGGGTAAAAGGCTGGCTCAATAACTGTTCACAAGATTTACGCGCTTCTTCCATATCTCGATATTTAAGTTCAGGATTTTTCGCGATTTGTTCTTTGCTATGACGTTTCATCATTGGGAAGCCTAAAATTTTAAAAGCTTGTCCCACAAATGGAATGAAAATGAGTTCCCATTTGGTAAAGAAACGCGTCAGAGGCATACGGGTTAAACCAAAATATTGGTTGACTGTCGTATCGACCCAACTTTGATGATTACAGGTCATGAGATAACGACCCTGCAAATTTAAATCGAGGTCTTCATCGATGGTAATGTCCCATTCGGTATTGGGCAGAACATGGTCAATCAGCCAATTATTGACGGTGAGCCAACTGTTGGTGATTTTAATGTTGGTTTCATCAACCTTTTTTGATTTTTTAAAGAGTTTGGTCAGACCAAGGGCTAAAACAGGAGGACCATGGAAAAAAGTACTGCCTGTCATAACAGAACCGACGGTAAGTCCTTTGCTAATTTTTTTTAGTGTCGGTTGCTTATTTGTTTGAGATGACATATAAAAAGTCCTAGCGGAAATTGTCCAAATAATGATTGATTCTAGTAAATATAGTTCGAGTTGATTAAATAAAAAAGGGCATCTGCTGAACTGTGAAGAAATTGTGATGGAATTAACAAATAAATCTCGTATTCATATTACAAATTGTAACTAAACGTTTTATTATTAACAAAAAATCAATGGTTCAGCCATTTGTTTTACTTCATCATTTCAACCATACAACAAAACACAAAGAAGGAGGCATGCAATGCGTGCACTAGTAATTTCGGCAGTAGTTGGGGCAATGGCACTTACTGGTTGTCAAAACATGGAATATGACAAAGCAGCAATCGGTACTGGTTTAGGTGCTCTTTTAGGCGCTGGTATTGCTTATTCTAATGCTGATAAAGACAAAATGGGTCAAGCAGCAGCAATTGGTGCTGTAGTTGGCGCGGGTGCTGGTCTTCTTCTTGATAAGAAAGAACAACGTCTTAAACAAGAATTGGCTGGTACTGGTGTTGACGTAGGTCGTAATCCAGATGGTTCGATCAACCTTGTTATGCCATCAGTAACTTTCGCAACTAACTCTTCAACTATTCAATCTCAGTTCCAATCTGCGTTGAATGACGTTGCTAAAGTATTGCGTGAAGACGGTACTGCAAACAAACTTGCAATCGTTGTACACGGTCACACAGATAACACAGGTTCTGATGCGATCAACAACCCACTTTCTCAAAACCGTGCAAACTCAGTGAAAAACTACCTAGCGTCTCAAGGTATTTCTTCAACTCGTATTACTGCACGTGGTTACGGTTCAACTTCTCCAGTAGCGGATAACTCAACTGCTGCAGGTCGTGAACAAAACCGTCGCGTAGAAATCTCAGTTTACGAAACTAAATAAGTTTTAGTTCGAAACGAAAGGCCACCCTCGGGTGGCTTTTTTTATGGCATTTTTAATGACCGATAAAATACATTTTGCATTAGGCAAGATCGTTTCAGATGACTATAATCATCCTCGAATTAAAAAGAGGAAAGACTATGTCACTGGCAAGTCAGTTGAACGACAAGCAACTTGAAGCAATGAAATACACTCAAGGACCCTTGTTAGTACTTGCAGGGGCAGGTTCAGGCAAAACATCGGTTATTACCCGTAAAATTGCCTATTTGGTGAAGCATTGTGGTATTCCTGCGCACCGCATCACCGCGATGACCTTTACCAATAAGGCCGCGCGAGAAATGAAAGAGCGTGTGACGAAGCTGATGAGCCGTGAAGAGGCAAAAGGGCTGTCGGTTTCTACCTTCCATAACTTTGGGCTAAACATGCTCCGTTTGGAATTAAAAAATACACCGCTAAAAAATAACTTTTCAATTTTAGATGCAGATGATTGCAAACGCATTTTGATGGACTTAATGCATCGCGACAATTTATCCGGTGCAGAAAGTAAAGAGCTGATTGCCAAAGCCATGAAAATGATTTCAGATTGGAAAAACGATCTGATTCCACCTGAGCAAGCGCACACCACTTGTGAAACAGCAGAAGATGTTCAATTTGCGCATTTGTATCAACTGTATGAGCGTAATTTACGTGCGTACAATGCCGTTGATTTTGATGATTTAATTGTCATGCCAACGCGCTTATTACAAGAAAATGCAGAAGTGCGTGATCGTTGGCAAAATCGAATCCGCTATTTATTGGTCGACGAATATCAAGATACCAACACCGCGCAATATATTTTGGTGAAATTACTCGTGGGTGTCATGGGACAATTCACTGCGGTAGGTGATGATGACCAATCGATTTATGCATGGCGTGGTGCTAAGCCTGAGAACATGGCTTTATTGAAGGAAGATTTCCGTAATCTGAAAGTGATTAAGCTTGAGCAAAACTATCGCTCGACCAGTCGTATTTTAAAAGCTGCCAATACAGTTATTGGCAATAACCCACATATTTTCGATAAAAAGCTTTGGTCAGATAAAGGCCATGGTGAAGTAATCCGCGTGATTACTTGTCGTAATGACGATGATGAATCAGAACGCGTCGTAAAAGACTTGATTACGCACAAGCTGATGAACGGTAAAAATTGGAAAGACTACGCCATTTTATACCGTGGTAATTTCCAAGCGCGTGCTCTAGAGACACAGCTACGCCAAATGCAGATCCCGTATAAATTATCGGGTGGTCAGTCTTTCTTCGCTCGTGCTGAAATTAAGGACTTGATGAGCTACTTACGTTTGATCATCAACCCTGAAGATGACAGTGCATTTTTACGAATTATCAATACGCCAAAACGTGCGATTGGTCCTGTGACTTTGGAAAAGCTTGGCTTATTTGCGCAGGAAAGTAATTTATCCTTACTCAGTGCAGCAGGTGACCAGCGCTTAAGCATGGCGATTCCGAAAAAAGCCACAACCCAATTGGCCGAATTTGCGGACTTTATTTCGACCTTTACTCGTGAATTATTAGAAGATGATGAACCTGTTCCGATCATTCGTCGCATGATGATTGAAGCAGGTTATATCGACTATGTTAAAGAATCTGCAGCTACTCCTGCGCAGGAAAAAACCAAACTGGATAATATTGAAGTGCTATATAGCAGTATTCAAAGTTTGATAAACCGCGCTGAAGATGTAGATGAAAAGAACATTGAAAGTGTGATTCGTAAAATGGTGCTGCTCGATATGTTAGAACAGCAACAAGAAGAAGAAGACACCGATAAAGTCAATTTGTTAACACTTCATGCGTCGAAAGGTCTGGAATTTCCATTCGTTTATTTGATTGGTCTGGAAGAAGAAATTCTACCGCATAAAAACTCCATTGCTGCTGACACGGTCGAGGAAGAACGACGTTTGATGTACGTGGGGATTACTCGTGCACGTCAAGGCTTAACTATGACTCTAGCAGAGCAACGTAAAGCCGGTGGTCAAATGCGACAAATGACACCAAGCCGTTTCTTGGACGAACTGCCACAAGATGAATTGGAGTGGTTAGGCCGCAAGAAAAAGCTGGCAGGGGATATCGATCCTAAACAGCAAGCACAGCATTATTTAGAAAATTTACGCGCGCTGATTAAGCGTTAAAGCTTAAAGCGTAGAATATTTTATTTATTTTTTGAAATTCGTTTTATTGAAACAGGAATGAACCATGAAAGTTCAAGTTAAAGTTCTCGACACACGTTTAGGTACGGAATGGCCAATGCCAACTTATGCCACAGCAGGTTCGGCAGGTCTTGATCTCCGTGCATGTGTAGAAGAAACCACCGTAATTGAACCGGGTCAAACTGTTCTGGTAAAAACAGGCCTATCGATTTATATCGAAGATACTAACTTTGCAGGTTTAATTCTGCCACGTTCAGGCTTAGGTCATAAACACGGAATCGTGTTGGGTAACTTGGTCGGTTTGATTGACTCAGACTACCAAGGTGAATTGATGGTATCTGTTTGGAACCGTAGCCAAACGGCATTTAGCCTAGAGCCGGGTGAGCGTTTAGCACAATATGTTTTAGTGCCAGTTGTACAAGCTCAGTTTGATATTGTGGATGAGTTTGAAGCCACTGAACGAGGAGCAGGCGGTTTTGGTCATACAGGTAAAAACTAATCAGCGCAAGACTTTTGATCCAGTGTGTTGACAAGTAAATGCCTACAATCAAGTAGCTAATAAAAACCATCCTCGTGATGGTTTTTATTTATATCATTTTAATTTATTAAAAATCAAACCTATATTTAGAGTGTTTAGGCTTTTATCAATATCGTTTATAGGCTTATCTCGAAAAATTTAATTCTGATGAAATTACTCGGTTTATATTTTAATAGAGAAGAATAAATTGAGCCTTGTTTGTTGATTTAAATTTAATCAATTTACTATATTTGTACAGAGTGGAAGAGGGGTTTAAAAATGTTTGAAAAGTAAAATAAATATAGATGAACGCGTGGTTTGATATTTTATAAATTGTAAAGTTTTGATTTATTTAAAAAAATAATTTAGAGATAATAGGTGTTTTTGGATTGATTTTAAGTTTTTGATCAGTGTTTAAATATTATTAATTGATTATTAACTAAAATTGTTATAAAAAAGCTACACTTTTTTTCAGGATTTTATCCTTTAATTAAAAGCTTAAATTCTAAATAGAATTTAAGATTTTTTAATTAATAAAGATGTAATTAGAAGAACATAGTATGGGTTCACTGTTTAGTCACTTTCCGCAACATATTTTTCGTGCATATGACATTCGCGGGAAAATATCGCTCTTAAATGCTGATTTAGTTCAGTCAATTGCTTGTGGCTTAGTCAAACAATATTTAGATGTAGGGCAAAAGAGACTTGCCATTGGCTATGATGCGCGTTTAACCAGTCCAACCTATGCAAAAATAATTCAAAAAGTCTGCCATGAGGCTGGCCTTGAAGCGGAAATTATTGGCTGCTGCTCAAGCCCGATGTTGTATTTTATTGCGGGACAATTTCAAGGCAATGGCATTATGGTGACGGCGAGCCATAATCCAAAATCAGATAATGGTATCAAGTGGATTATCAAAGGTGAGCCACCTTGTCCAGAGATGATTCAACACGTTGCAGTCGAAGCACGAAATTGTTTTTCATCGGAACGTGTGCATTTGATGACTGAAATTGAGCCACACGAAATCAAGCCTGAATATTGTTTGGCCTATCAGAAATTTATTTTAGATGACATTCATTTACAGCAACCACTTAAAGTTGTGATCGATGGCATGCATGGTTCAGCTGGGCATTGTGCAGCCTTATTATTAAATAAATTAGGCTGTGAAGTTTTGGCATTACGTTGCCAAGCTGATGGACATTTCCCTGATCATGCTCCAGATCCATCACAGCTCAAACATTTAACCCATCTCCGCCAAGCCATACAGCTACAAAAAGCCGATATTGGCATTGCTTTAGATGGTGATGGTGATCGTTTAGTGCTGATTGATGAAACTGGCAAAGTCGTTTCTGCAGATCGATTATTGTGTTTATTTGCTGAAATTTGTTTGACTCAAAAACCACATGCAGAGGTGGTATTTGATGTGAAATGTTCAACAATGATTCGGGATACCGTGTGCGATTTAGATGCGCAGCCTGTCATGATTCGAACGGGCAGTAGTTTCTTGCGAAAATATATTTCCCAATCTAAAGGCAAAGCGGTTTTTGGTGGTGAATACGCAGGGCATTATGTTTTTAATGACGGTCGTGGTGGTGGCTATGACGACGGTCTATATGCTGCCTTAAGGGTCTTAGAATATATTCAAACTCAGGGGCTGACATTGTCAGAAGCTTTGGCGAAATATCCAGAGCGCTTTAGTACCGAAGATTTATATGTCAGTACGCATCAGCATGATCCAGCGGAAGTTTTAAAGCAGGTTGAAGCCAATTCTACGCGAATTCTGGCACAAATCAGTAAAATTGATGGAATACGCCTTGATTTTGATGATGGATTTGGCATCATTCGAGCATCGAATACAGGTGAGTATTTCACTTTACGCTTTGATGCCAACTCATCAGCACGCTTAAAAGAAATACGAGATCTGTTTGTTTCCATGTTAGTTGAGCACTATCCAGACATTGCTCATGACATTCCAGATGCTCAATAAGGAGAGGCAAATGCCACATCAACATACTGGCATCGACAAAGCACAAATCCTGACGGAAGCTTTGCCGTATATTCAACGTTTTGCGGGTAAGACGCTGGTAGTGAAGTATGGTGGTAATGCCATGACCGATCCTGAGCTTGAGAGCTCATTTGCACGTGATATCGTGCTGCTGAAAACGGTTGGTTTAAATCCGATTGTGGTTCATGGCGGTGGTCCACAAGTGGATTCATTCCTCAAACAATTAGGCCGTGAGTCTGATCGTATCGACGGTATGCGCGTGACTGATCCTGCAACGATGGAAGTTGTCGAGATGGTCTTGGGCGGCAGCGTGAACAAATCGATTGTGAACTTAATCAATAAACACGGTGGCCGTGCAATTGGTTTAACGGGTAAAGATGGTAATTTGATCCGTGCGCAAAAATTATTGATGGAAAAAACAGCCGAAGATGGTTCAGTAAAACAGATTGATTTAGGTCTAGTTGGCGAAGTGGTTGGTGTGAAAACTGACGTACTTGAAATGTTTACCCAAAGCGATTTTATTCCTGTGATTGCACCATTAGGTGTAGACGAAGACGGCAACACCTATAACATCAATGCTGACTTGGTTGCAGGTAAAGTGGCTGAAGCATTGGGTGCGGAAAAGCTAATTTTATTGACCAATATCACGGGTGTTTTAGACGAAAATAAAAATCTGCTGACTGGGTTAACCACCCAAGAAGTCGATCGTTTGATTGAAACTGGCGTGATCTATGGCGGCATGATTCCGAAAGTTGGCTGTGCATTAGATGCAGTCAAAGGCGGCGTAATCAGCGCACATATTGTTGATGGTCGTGTACCTCATGCAACATTACTTGAAATCTTTACGGATCATGGTGTGGGTACATTAATAACCAATCGAACCAATGTGAAAAAAGCTTAAGATACTTAGCATTTTTTGATATAAAAAAGCCTCTTTTGAGGCTTTTTTATTATTTATCAGTTGGCTAAGTAACTTTTGAAAAGATCAAATAATGTATTTGCCCTGTTGGATTATAAAAACTCTTACAATGGCGCCGATTTTAGATTTACAACAACTAAAACTGTCATGCACAATAGAGAAATCATAGATTTACTGCTGAAATGATCGATATGTGCCAGCTGCTCGGAATGAATTGTGCGACTCCTACCGATATAACTTTTTCGTTTCGGGGATTTTCGCAGCGAGCAGGAATTACCTCAGATCATTGTGATGGCTTTGGTATCGCTTTTTTTGAAGATAAAGCATGTCGTTTATTTGTCGACAATCAATCTGCTGTAGAGTCTCCGATTGCTGAGCTGATCCGAAACTACCCGATTAAATCTCGCAATGTGATTGCACACATTCGTAAAGCGACACAAGGCAAAATTAATCTTGAAAACTCACATCCATTTAGTCGTGAATTGTGGGGCAGACAGTGGATTTTTGCACATAATGGCGACCTACATGGCTTTCAGCCTGAGCTCACAGGGCGCTTCAGCCCCGTCGGCAATACCGACAGTGAATTGGCCTTTTGCTATTTGCTCGAGCAAATGGTGAAACGTTTTGGTTATACCGAACCTACACTCGATCAGGTGTTTGATCTGTTATTAGAAATTTCTCCTAAAATTGCAGAACATGGCACCTTTAATTTTTGTTTGTCGAATGGGCAGGCGCTATTTAGTTATGCGATTACCAAGCTGCATTGGCTGGTTCGAGAGTTTCCATTTCAGCCTGCACAGTTGATTGATATTGATGTTGAAGTCGATTTTAGTGAAGTCACTACGCCTGAAGACCGTGTTGCCGTGATTACCACTGAACCCCTAACGCAAAACGAAGTTTGGACAGCATTTGAGCCGGGTGAAATGATTTTATTTCAACATGGTCGTCCAATTCGTGCTGCAAAGACGGTTGTTGAACGTTTAGAACGTGAGCGGCTGGACCCATCTTTAAAACGTGTCACACGTGCAGATCAGTATTAATTTTGAATGAAAGATATTCATTATAAAAATGCTTTGTACACGACAAAAAAAGATAACTCATTGAAATAATGGCATAATACTTGTTTTCTGACGACGAATATGATGACACATTTCAATGAGTTACATCTCATCTTAAACAAATATCTAAAGTGGAACAAGTCACATGTAAAATGTTTTACACTGATTATGATTGCATTAATTGTAAAACAGACATGTAATCTTTCTTCTGCATCTAAAGCCTTACCCATCAAGTGCTTACCACAATCATTTTATCGACGTATACAACGCTTCTTTGCAGGTCAGTATTTTGATTATCGTCAAATTTCTCAGTTAATTTTCAATATATTTTCATTCGACAAAGTGCAACTGACTTTAGATAGAACCAATTGGAAATGGGGAAAACGAGATATCAATATCTTGATGTTAGCCATCGTCTATCGTGGAATAGCGATACCTATTGTTTGGACATTGCTCAATAAACGTGGAAATTCAGATACAAAAGAGCGTATTGCTTTGATTCAACGCTTTATCTCTATTTTTGGTAAAGACCGTATTGTGAATGTGTTCGCAGACAGAGAATTTATCGGTGAGAAATGGTTTACATGGTTAATTGAAAATGACATTAACTTCTGTATACGTGTTAAAAAAACTTTATTGTGACCAATCACTTAGCCAGGAATCATAAAATTAGTGATTTATTTCGTCATCTTCAAGTTGGTCAAACTGAATGTCGTAAACGACGTATTTGGGTTGGTCGAGTAAAACTGTATATTAGTGCGCTACGATTAGAAGATGGAGAACTTTTACTTGTTGTTTCTCCTATGTTTAATGCTTCTGCTATTCGTGATTATGCATTACGCTGGGAAATCGAAACCTTATTTAGTTGTCTCAAAGGACGTGGATTCAATCTTGAAAATACTCGTTTAACAGACCCTAGACGAGTCAAGAAATTGATAGCAGTGCTAGCTATCGGTTTCTGTTGGTGCTATTTAACAGGTGAATGGCAACATGATCGGAAAAAAGCGATAAAAATAAAGAAGCATGGACGACTTTCAGTAAGTTTATTTCGCTACGGTTTGGACTATGTTCAAATGGCTATTCTACGTTTGATTGGTTTTGGAAAAAAAGAAGAATTTAAGAAAGTGCTAGCAATTTTAAGAAAGAAAAAGCCTGATAGGACAAGGATCCTATGAAATTTGTCGTGTACAGAGATAAAAATGAATATCTTACACTTTATTGAATTAAGGGTGTTTTCTAAGATATTGAATTGATTAAAAAATATCTTAGCTTTATACTCGGGATTAAATAAATTAACATAATAAAAACAATTGATTACAATATAAATGGCAGTATTTCAATTAAAACCAACCTTTTTACTTCATTTTTATTTAAGTTCTTTAATTATATGATGAAATTTACGTGATAAGTCCTTCATATTTATAGGTGGTCGTAATGAAAATGAAATGGGTTCCAGAATACAATACTGGTATCGATGTGATTGACGATCAACACAAACGGATTCTTGACTACATCAATGAAATTGATGGCATTGACGCAAATACAGATCGTGATCGTGTAAAACAAATTCTGGAAAACATTATTGATTACACGCAATCACATTTTACCTTCGAAGAATCTTTACAAGAAGAAGCGGGTTATAAATATCGTGTGCCACATAAACGCGTACATGATTTATTTATTAAAAAAATTGAATCTTACCGTGACCGTTTTGAAATGGGGCATGCGATTGAAAATGAATTACATGAAGTGCTTTCAAAATGGCTGATTAACCATATTCAGCACGATGATGCTGATTATGTCGGTGCGGTTAAAGAAAATATGATGGGTATCATCAAAGAAAAAGAAAAGAAAAAAGGCAAAAATTGGTTTGCACGTTTCTTTTCATAACCTCAAAAAATGAAATAAAAACAATTAAATTCTAATAATATCATTTGCGCAGCAAATCACCTTTAAGGTGATTTGCTTTTTGTTTTTGATTTTCAAGGCACAGCAAGGCAAAATAGCGCTAGAATTTTCAAAGGAATTTGTCATGCAGGACAATGCGATGTCGAAATGGTTATCGCCACTGATGGCGTTCTGTTTATCTTTTATCATTATTGCAACTTTAGCACCGGTAACAGGTATTCAAATTGAACGTCAGCTAGATTTCTGGCTGTTGTGGCTAGGTACAATGCTTATTTTAGCTTTACCGCTATGTTATTTGGAAATTGCTTTAGCAAAACGTTCAAAAATTACAGCAGTTCAAGCACTGTCTTCGCTAACACGTGATGCGGATGCTTCACCCAAATGGCGTATAGTCGGTTGGCTTGCCGTAGTATTTATTCCATTTTTAGCAGGTGCCATGCTTTCAGCCGCGTCGCAATATGTGGCAATTTTTACAGCTAATGGCTTTGCCTATAGCATTATTTTGGCTGTCCTTGCGGTCATTGCATTTGCATTGTCGTTTGTACCACGCCAATTTTTAGTGATTTTGACCGCTATTGGTGTGATTGCTGCAGTAGTTTTAGCGAATGTTATGGGAACGGCATTGCCAGAGTGGAAAATGACTGCGCTCGAATTTAGTGAGTGGGGCAATGCAACTGTCTTGGCGCTCGTAGCAAGTGGTTTGGGGATGGGCTTGTATTGGCAGTCAAGTTTACCAGCCGTGAAGCAACAAGAGATTGCAAGCAAAACGGTATTTCCGATTTGGATCGCTCAACTTTTGGCAGTGGTTGCTTTTGCCTTTTTCGCAGCAAAAGCACAAGTATCTGCTTTAGCACTGGTTGTGGGTTTAGTCGCAGCTTCAGCATTGCTGATTCAAATGGCACGTGAACAATTACAACAACGCCAATTGGCCATAGTGGTGCAATGGGCGATTTTATTGGTTGCGGTTTTTGTATGGGCACTGAGCACTGTTGTTCCAGTATTTAATATTGCCTTGTTGATTTGGGGCTTAATTATTTGTCTGATTTATGCGATTTTCGCAGGTTGGATTATGAAGATTAGTCATCTACGTAAGTCAATGAACTTCAGTCATGAAACCTTTTATAATATTTGGCGTATTGCTGTACGTATCGTAGTGCCCTTGTCAATAATATTGGCATTGGTGGCTGTGATTGGGCAGTTATTCTAATGACAGCTCAGTTACAAGTGTGGGTGGCTTATGCGAGCGTGGAACAGCAGATATTAATTCCTCTAATCTTTAATCCCGGTATGACGGTTGAAGATGCTATTGTGCAAAGTGGCATTCGAAAACAAGTAGATTTACCAGAAGTATTAACACTAGGAATCTTCGGGGCGCGTGTAAGCGATTCATCTCAGTTACTTGAAGCAGGTGATCGTGTCGAAATCTATCGTGCATTAACCATTAATCCGAAAGATATTCGTCGTAATCGCGCCAAGAAAAATCCCGTTGGTCGTTATTGTCGAGGCAATCGTTTCAAACAATTGTACTTATAAAAAAAACCCCTAAATTTAGGGGTTTATTTTTATCTGAAAGCGACTATAGTGGTGGCGCAGTTAAAATCGCTTCTTTAGAACCTGGTAAGCCAGGTTGAGACTCTGGAATGGTTTCTAAGCCTTCAATTTTTTGAACGATACCGTTTTGGTCAAAGAAGATTTTTAAGTGTTGACCATGTGCAGCAGGAATCTTGGCTTTTTTAGCATATGTTCCTGGGGTATACTTATAAATGTAGTCCCAACGTAACGGATTCATTGGATCGGCAACAGTTGGACTACCTAGCAAAAAGCGAACTTGTTGGTGGCTCATTCCCACTTGAATTTTAGCCGCTTGTGCTTGAGTTAAAGGTGTACCTTGTGGAATATCAACTTTATAAACGCCCAAGGTTGAACAGCCTACGAGCAATGAAGTGACAAATAACGTCAGCATGATTTTTTGCATTTTGCTAAACTATCCCAAATTAATTATGATGCATTTGATCCAAGGATAGATCATACTGCATCTAAACTTTGTTGCATATTCCAACTTTAATTTTGTTGAGAGACCTTTTTTCATGCCTATTTCAAATCAAGATTTACGTAAAGCTGGACTTAAAGTTACACTTCCACGAATTAAAATATTGGAATTGCTTGAAAATTCAAGACAACATCACTTAAGCGCAGAAGATATTTATAAGACTTTACTTGAACAGGGTGAAGATGTGGGTTTAGCAACTGTGTATCGCGTGTTAACACAGTTTGAAGCTGCAGGTATTATTCAACGCCATCATTTTGAAAACAATCATTCTGTTTTTGAGATTATGCAAGAAGATCACCATGACCATATTGTGTGTCAAAACTGCAATAAAGTGGTGGAATTTACTAATGATGTGATTGAGCATGAGCAACATCAAGTGGCAGAAAAATTTGGTTTCCAACTGACTGGCCACTCATTAAATCTTTATGGCTATTGTGATGCGCCTGAATGCCAAGAAGCATATCGTAAAAAATAATCCGATGCGGATGAGAATGAATAAAAAACAGACTTCATGTGAAGTCTGTTTTTTATTTCCGAAAGCGTTTAAGCAAAATTAATGTTGACCATCAAAGGTAATATTTGAATTTGCACGCAGTAAATGCTCACCGCCTTCTTCAGACAATTTAATTTGTAGACGCAGGTCGTTCGGTGAATCGGCATGTTTGAGCGCATCTTTGTAGCTAATTTGCTTGGCTTTATATAGGTCATATAAAGCTTGGTCAAAGGTTTGCATACCCAGTTCACGAGAACGCTTCATCAGGTCTTTAATTTCATGCACTTCACCCTTACGGATTAAGTCTGAAATTAAAGGTGAGTTGATCAAAATCTCAATGGCTGCACGACGTGAATTACCATCAATGGTTGGAATCAACTGCTGCGCAACCATGGCTTTTAGGTTCAAAGACAAGTCCATGAACAGCTGACTATGACGATCCGCTTCAAAGAAGTGAATGATACGGTCGATGGCCTGGTTGGCGTTGTTGGCATGCAGAGTAGCAAAAACCAAGTGACCCGTTTCAGCAAAGGCAATCGCATAGTCCATGGTTTCACGTGAACGAATCTCACCAATCAGAATCACGTCAGGTGCCTGACGTAGCGTATTCTTTAAGGCAACTTCGAAAGAGTCGGTATCAATACCCACTTCACGTTGGGTAATGATACAGCCTCGGTGTTGGTGTACAAATTCAATCGGGTCTTCAATTGTAATGATATGACCTTTGCTATTTTCATTACGATAGCCAATCAAAGATGCCAAA
Organism: Acinetobacter sp. YH12049; assembly: GCF_013419875.1. Classification (NCBI taxonomy): domain Bacteria; kingdom Pseudomonadati; phylum Pseudomonadota; class Gammaproteobacteria; order Moraxellales; family Moraxellaceae; genus Acinetobacter; species Acinetobacter sp. YH12049. The sequence goes on from NZ_VOZH01000015.1 coordinate 35,818, forward strand.
GAGGTTGATTTACCTGTACCCGTTGCACCTACGAAAATGATAATGCCACGCTTGGTCATCGCTAATTCTTTTAAAATCGGCGGTAATTTCAACTCATCCATCGTTGGAATAACGGTTTCGATACGACGCAGAACCATACCTGGCTGGTCACGTTGTTGAAAGGCGCTGACACGAAAACGAGCAGATTTACTGGTATTACTAATGGCAAAGTTACATTCTCGCGTATCGGCAAATTCCTTACGCTGTTTGTCAGACATAATCGAATGTAAGATTTGACCGACAGTCGGGCCCGGTAACTTAGTCGAGCCAATTGGCAAAATTTGCCCATTGATCTTAATCGAGGGTTCAACATCGGCTGTAATAAACAAATCCGATGCTTTTTTCTCCACCATATAATCAAGTAAGCCGTTAAAATCCATAACGATCGCCCCAAAAAATAAAAAAATTACAAGAAAGATTCGGGTTGCTTCGCTGCAGTCCGTGCAGTCTGCGTACTAATAATGCCTTTTGCGACAAGATTTTTTAGGCTTTGATCGAGTGTGGTCATACCGTAGTTGGCACCCGTTTGAATCGCTGAATACATTTGCGCAACTTTGTTTTCACGAATCAAGTTACGGATCGCAGGAATACCAATCATAATTTCATGGGCAGCCACACGACCACCGCCATTTTTCTTGAGTAGGGTTTGTGAAATTACGGCTTGAAGTGATTCAGATAACATGGCACGAACCATGTCTTTTTCTTCAGCAGGGAATACGTCAATCACACGGTCAATGGTTTTTGCGGCAGAGGTTGTATGGAGTGTACCGAAGACCAAGTGACCGGTTTCAGCAGCTGTCAGCGCCAAACGAATGGTTTCAAGGTCACGCATCTCACCGACTAAGATAATATCCGGGTCTTCACGCAGTGCGGAACGAAGTGCTTCGTTAAAGCCGTGCGTATCACGGTGTACTTCACGTTGGTTGACCAAGCATTTTTTAGATTCGTGTACAAATTCGATCGGGTCTTCGACCGTTAAAATATGGTCATAACGGTTGTCGTTAATGTAATCGACCATCGCAGCAAGCGTGGTAGATTTACCCGAACCCGTTGGACCAGTCACCAGTACGATGCCACGTGGATATTCACAAATATCTTTAAAAATTTGGCCCATGCCAAGATCTTCAATGGTTAGTACTTTTGAAGGAATGGTACGGAATACGGCACCAGCACCACGGTTTTGGTTAAATGCGTTCACACGGAAACGAGCCACACCAGGTACTTCAAATGAAAAGTCAGTCTCTAATTTTTCTTCGTAATCACGACGCTGTTTATCGTTCATGATGTCGTAAACCAATTTGTGCACTTCTTTGTGTTCAAGAGCAGGAAGGTTGATACGACGAACTTCACCATCCACACGAATCATTGGTGGCATACCAGAAGATAAATGTAAATCCGAAGCGTTATTTTTGGCAGCAAAGGCCAATAGTTCTGTAATGTCCATAAAATCCCCGAGATAAAAATTAAATCTTAATTATTTTGATAGAATAATAAGGCTTTCCCACAGCTTAACCAACACTTAGTTGCAGAGCAATGCAAAAAAAGATGAACGAAATGAGAACCCCGTCAATGAATAAACTTCAAGAAGCACGAAATCAAGTCTTGCAGCAAATTGAGCAGGCTTGCCAACTTGCGGGTCGACCACAGCAATCGGTTGAATTGTTGGCTGTATCTAAGACGCATCCTGCTGAAATGCTAAGAGAAATGTATGCAACGGGGCAACGCTCATTTGGTGAAAATTATCTGCAAGAAGCGCTTGAAAAAATTGAGGCTTTGGCAGATTTAGAGATTGATTGGCATTTCATTGGTCATGTACAGCGCAATAAAACCAAACATTTGGCTTCAAACTTTGCTTGGGTGCATGGGGTAGACCGTTTGATTATTGCGGAGCGTTTATCAAGCCAGCGAGAAGCGACGCAAGCACCTTTGAATATTTGCCTACAAGTCAATATTGATGCGCAAGATACGAAGGATGGCTGTCAGCCGAATGAAGTAGCAGGTTTGGTCGCACAGATTTCTACGCTACCGAATTTACGCTTACGTGGACTGATGGTGATTCCTGCTCCAAACAATCCGCAAGCGTTTGCTGATGCCAAAATGCTCTTTGAACACGTCAAAGCACAGCATGCGAAACCTGAAGATTGGGATACATTAAGTATGGGGATGTCAGGCGATATGACTGATGCGATTGCTGCGGGTTCAACGATGGTTCGCGTGGGGACAGCATTGTTTGGCGCACGTGATTATTCAAAATAGGACAGAAGATTCAGCCTGCTTTCAAAAACTAGGCTTATAAAGTGTAAGCACAGCAGATAAATTTTCACAATAGATGAAACCTATGGGTTCAAAGTGAGCCTTTTAATTTGAACTTTCCATTAAAGTTGAGTACAAAATAATCAGGATGTTTTTGATATTGAAGTAATTCACACTTGGACAAATAGGGAAGTTCATGACGGCATATTATCAGTTGATTCAACGCGACGTAGATGCGCAAGGCTGTGTCACGGCACATTACCATTCGACCAATTTAGCACAAGGTGCATGGAATGCACATGAGCAACACATGGCACCAGCTACAGGCATTATTTGTGCTGAATTAGACCGTTTTTCACCACGTCATGATATGCGTATCGGGCGCATTAGCCTCGATATTTTGGGCTTAATTCCTGCTGGCGAGTTTGAAATAATCACGCAAGTGATTCGTCCGGGAAAAACCATTGAACTGATTGAATCTGAAATGCGGGCTCAGGGCAAAACCTGCATTGTGGCACGCACTTGGCGCATGATGACGCAAAATAGCCAGTCCGTGAAAGGTTTGGAGGATGCTGATGTGACTGGGCCAGAAACTGCGCCGATTTGGGACGGTATCCGTCAGTGGCCGGGGGGATATATTCAGTCGATTGAAGCAAGAAGCCATGGGCGCCGTGCAGGTCAAGGCATTGTGTGGCTGAGAACACAGCATGACATGGTTGAAGGTGAGCCGACTGCTGATTTTGTCCGTTTAATGGGCATGGTTGATACCGCCAATGGTATTGTTCCGCGTCAGGATTGGCCATTTGGCTGGGGCTTTCCAAATCTGGATCTACAAATCCATTTGCACCGTTTACCACAGGGACAGTGGTTAGGTCTGGAAACCGTGCAGCAGTATGGAGCGGATGGTGTTGGTTTGAGTAGTTCTGTATTGCATGATGTCCATGGCCCATTTGGGCGTAGTGAACAGATTTTAACGCTACGTCCACTCGGGACGTAATGATCTAGAGAATCAAAAATTATAAAGCCTGCTTTAAGCAGGCTTTTTTTAAGATACGATTTGGATGGTGCTTGCACCTGCTCCGACAGGATTGACTTGAATTTGCACAGGGATTCGTTCGTGCATTTCTTGAATGTGAGAAATTAGCACGACTTTACGCCCTTGGTTTTGTAGCTGATCCAGAGCATTCATCACCATGTGCAGACTTGAAGCGTCTAGCGTACCAAATCCTTCGTCAATAAATAGGCTTTCAATTTTTGTTGTACCTGATGCCATGCTCGCAATGGCTAAGGATAAAGCGAGCGCGGTTAAGAAAGACTCACCGCCTGAAAGCGAAGAGACCGAGCGGGTTTCACCATCCATATCATGATCGACAATGGCTAGGCTTAATGAGTTTTCAAGGCGCTTTAAGGTATAGCGCTGTGAAAGCATCGCCAATTGCTGATTGGCATATTCAATTAAAATATCGAGGTTATATTGCTGTGCCAAATCACGGAATTTCTTGCCCGTTGCATCGCCCATTAAGCTCGAAATCTTATTCCAACGATGTTCCTCAGATTGGATCTGTTGAATCTGATCGGTAAATTGCTGCTGTTTTGCTACATTGCGTTGATGTACTTCGAGTTTGAGTTTCACTTCATCACGCTGTTCCATCACTTGGGTTATTTGTTCAACCAAACTTTGTAATTGTGAGAGTAGTGCTTCAAATTCGATTTCAGGCTGCAGCATTAAGTGCTGCTGTAGTTGCTCATCCAATGTTTTCTTAGCAGACTGAGCATCGCTATATGCACGTTCAGCCGAGCTAATTTGCTGTTTCAGTTGCAGCTCTTGCTCATGTGTAATTTCACTGAGCTGCTGCAACAAGGTGTTATTAAAATCAATATGCAGCGCTAACCACTGTTGAATACTCAACGCGGCTGCATTTTGTTGAGTTTGCAACTGTAGTTGCTGTGCCTGATATTTTTGCAGTGTTGCTTGTGCCGTATCAAAGGCTTGGCGTCGCTGCTCAAATTGTTGACGTACCGTATTAAACTGAGTTTGCAGCTGTTGTCGATTTTGCTCAAACTGCAATAACCATTCATGCGGTTTTTCAACGGTTACTTGGGTCATGGTAAAAATAGCTTGGATTGCAAGATCGCTATTTTGTTTACCTTCTTCTAACAGTTTCGCAATTCGTTTTTCAGTTGCAGCAATATTCTCTTGACTGAATTTACTTTGCTGTTTCGCCTGTTCCAGCTGCTGTGTTTTTTGATTCAGTTGTGTATTCAGTTCATTGCGTTGTTTTAACGTATGAAGGCGCTGCTGTAGTTTCTCATAAACCTGTTCAGCAGCGGTGCGGGTCGATTGCTGCCATGCATGTTTTTCAGTGTCATTGAGTATAGACAAAATAGGCTGAATATTTTGTTCTGCATGCTGTACATCGGTCAGCTGTTTTGTCGTGTGCTGAATGTATTGAGACAAAGTTTGGCTGTTTTGCTGCGCCTGTTCATGGGTTTTTAAATCAGCTTCTGTTTGCTGCAAAGACTGCTGTGTTTGTGCAATATGATGCGTTATAGCCGTCTCAAGCAAGCTCAAATCTGAGTGCAAATCGTATGGAATATTCAGTGCATTAAGTGATTGTTCAAGCTGGGTTTGGACATTACTTTGTTGTGTGCTGATTGCGATGAGTTGCTGTGCATTGGCTTCAAATGCAGTGGATTGCTGTGTGCATTTTTTTTGCAGTTGCTGCCACAGATCAAAGGCTACTTTTTCCTGCGCTAGCGCTTGCTGTTCCTGCTGTTCTTGCAGTTTCAACAGTTCATGGGAAAGCTCATCTTGGTTATGTGTATATGGGTGCTCCGTACTACCACAGACTAAACATGCTTCTCCTGCGACCAGATTAGCTCTGAGCTGTTCAATATTTTCTGCATGCAGTAATCGCTGCTGCTGCAACACTGTTTGCAAACTTTCTCGAGCCGATTTTTGTGTATGAAACTCAGTTTCAGCTGTGCTGCATTGCTGCTGATGCTGTGCGAGATCACTTTGCAGTTTTTGTTGCTCTTGCAATTTTTGCTGATGTTCAAGATGTATAGCGTGGTAACGTTGCCAATGACTCTTTGTGACATCCAATTGATTGAGACGATGTAATAACTCTTCACGCGCTGTACGTAAGCCCGTAATTTTAGTGTTAAGCGCTGGGTCATGACCAAATTGCTGGATGAGCTGCTCAAGTTGCTGTTGTTTTTGTGCGAGTTGCTCCGTGGCTTGAGCGACATCACCATATTGCTGCTCAAATTGCACATAACTTTGAATAAAGCGCTGTAAAGGGCTGAGATGTGCAGACAGCGCTTCATCTAAAACTTGAAAATGTGCTGTTTGCAGCAGTAGGGTATTTTGCTGCTCTAACTGTTGTTCTAACTGCTGCTGCACTTGTTGCAATTGCTGTTCGGATTGAAGTAGCGGGGCATGCTGCTCTTGCAGTTTTTTGAGTTCATCTTTCACAGCAATGAGCTGATCGCCTAGCACTCGGCGGTCGGCAATCCGCGCACGTACTAAATCAATTTGATCTTGATGATCAACTTCAAATTGGTGCTGCTGTTTTTGCTGTAGATCAAGTTGTTTAAATTGAGTTTTTTCATGATTAAACTTAATTTCAATTGCGCTGAACTGCTGCTGTGCTTGAGCCAATTGAGGCTGCAGCGTTGCTATTTCAGTACTTAAATTCTTGCGTTGAATGATGCTTGGACGGATTGAGGCGAATTTTTCCAGTTGCTGCAATTGCTGCTTCTGCGGCTGCAGTGCATCGAGTTGCTGCTGTTGAACAGCCAAATATTGCTCACGTTGCTGAATATCCGCAATCAGTTTATCTTTGTGTTGAAACCATTGCTGCTGTTTGAGCAATTGCTGCTTTTCACTTTCGAATTTTTGGTAAGACTCTGTATGACTTTGAAAATTCGCCGTGTATAAGGCAAGATCTTCATCCGATAAAATTTCAATATCACCGAGTCGAACTTCCAAAGCCTTACGCTGATTGGCAATTTGCTTGGTTTTTTCAAAGGCCAATTGACCAATTTTCCCGAAAATACTGGAATTGGTTAGATACTCCAATAGCTCGCCACGTTCATTATCACGCGCTTTTAAAAAAGCGGTCACTTCTGACTGAGCCAGTAAAACGGCACGGGTGAACTGTTCAAAACTGAGCTGAGTAATGCGTAAAATTTGGCTCTCAACCGCTTTGGTTTTATCTGCAACGACACTGCCATCCGTTAAGCATTTCAGTGAACGCTGTACGCTTTGCAATTTACCATTTGGGTTTTCACGGGCACGTTTAATTTCCCAACGCGCAGCATAGACTTTTTGGTCTTGAGCAACAAAGCTGAGTTCGGCAAAGCCTTGACCTGTGCCACGGCGTAATACGGTTTGCGGTGAGTTGGTTGGCAACTCTGAACCATCGATATCGATCAGTTTACCATCGCTGTGTTTTAGACGTGGTACCTCGTTGAATAACGCCAAACACATGGCATCTAAAATGGTGGATTTACCTGCACCTGTTTTACCAATAATTGCTACCAAACCTGCACTGGCTAAAGGCTCAGATTCAAAATCAATAAAATGCTCACCTGCTAAAGATGCCAAGTTTTTAATACGTATAGATAAAATTTTCATGGCAATTCCTTAAGCGTTCGCATCATCTTCTAGTGATTTTTGAGCTTCATCGACCAAACTTAAAAAATCTTTCATTACGGTGTCATCCGCACCATAGCCTTGTTTTTCCCAAAGATTTTGGAATAATTTTGCAGGCGTAGGCGGATCAAGGTTGATAGCAGCTTGCTGCTGATTATTTTGATCTGAATTTAAATAACGGCGGCTGATGCGCACCAAACGATAACGGTTTGGCGCTAAAGCCTCTTCAAACTGCTGTCTTAAATTAGGTGCAGGCGGGGTGTCGGTATGATATTCAATTTCGACATATTCACGCTGATCAATATCTTCAATTTCACCGCTTGCCAAAGCAGATAATTGTGCCAAAACTTCTGGAATTGTGCCTTTAATGCGATGCAATTGCACACTGCGCGGAATTGCTAAGGACTCCATTTGAAAGCGTGATTCATCTGTTTGAGTTGGATCAATACTGATCTCAAGCACTTGGTGCTTATAATTAATTTCACTAAATGACAGGGGAATCGGTGAGCCACTATAACGAATATGCGTCTGTCCCACTTTTTGCGGTTTATGCAAATGTCCAAGTGCCACATAATCAATCACATCATCAAACAATGCTGTTGATAAGGCTTCTTCATTACCGACCACAATCGGGCGTTCCGAATCAGACGTTTCACCACCTTGCATATGTGCATGTGACATCAGAATCAAAGCCTGATCAGGCTGTTTACGAGCTTTTGCTGCCGCAATCAACTGCTGATGTAAATAAGCAATGGCATTTTGACTGTTGGTGGTTTGCTCATTTAAACCTGTGATTTCAGCACTGCGTAAATAAGGTAAAGTTAAACACCATGCAATGATGTTTTTATTAGCATCATAAATCGGGACAAGTAAACGATCGAGGTCAAATTGCTGGTTTTGTTTTGAAATAATCCCCACGGCTTTGGCATTAAACTTCGCTAAAAAAGGCTCAACCTGTTCAATGCGATAACCCGAATCGTGGTTACCTGCAATCATCAAGGTTTGCATATGTGGGGCAATAGCATGGGCATCGGTTAAAAATTGATACAGTTGTTTTTGTGCACTGGATGCTGGATTCACCACATCAAAAATATCGCCTGCAATCAGTAATGCATTCGGTTGTTTTTCTTGGATTTGCTCAAGTAACCAATTTAAAAATTGGTTGTGCTCGTAGTCACGCTCATGATTATGAAAAAATTGTCCTAAATGCCAATCTGAAGTATGAAAAAAACGAACAGTCATGCAAGCACCAAAAAATCAAAAAATTGATTGGGCTATAAAGTATCACAGATGGTCACATTTTCGAGGGCGATTAATCATTCATACGTCAAACTAAGCCGTTCTCGACTGTTACAACGCCCCAAATCTAAACCAAGCGGTAACTGTGTTACTGTGCATTTGAATCGACTTGCACAAGGCCAAAGGTATTGTGGTCTGGGTCTAAGAAGTAGCCTTGCCAACATTGACCGGGTATCGCAAATTTTTCCATAGCAATTTGACCACCCTGCGCCAAAATTTTCTCAGCAATATGGCCGAAATCTTCAACTTCAAAACTACAGGTAAATGCATTGGTGCCGCAGTGCATCGGTGGAATCTGAGCAGGGCGTTCTAACAGGCCACCATGAATGCCTTGAGTTTCAATACGGAAGTACTGAATTGGCAGCCCTTCGACTGGGGTAAACGACCAACCGAAAACCGCAGAATAAAAGGCAACCTCACGCTTTGGATCAGAACTTTGAATTTCAAAATAGCAAAGCTGGTTCATTGTTATTACTCTTTCTTTGATGGATTGCACATTTCAAATGACAGTGATTTGAAATTAGGTTAAAAAATACCAAGAAATAGGAATATAAAATGTTGTTCTAATCCTGTATATAGATCAATTGTTGTACAGCAGGTGTATTACCTGCATTTGGGGTAGCAGGAGATGCAACATGCCAAATAATCCTTTTGATGAAGAAAAACTTGCAAATAGTATGGTGTATAAGACTTTATTAGAGTCTACATTAGCCATTCCTTGGTGTATTGATTGGGACAGTAAAACATTCAGCTATATTGGACCGCAAATTGAAAAGTTGCTCGGTTGGAAGCAAAATACTTGGCGCACCGTTCAGGACTGGGCATCACGTATGCATGAGGAAGACCGTGATTTTGTGCTGAATTATTGTGTTTCGCAGTCGATGGCTGGTATAGATCATGAGGTAGATTATCGCGCACTTAAAGAGGATGGTTCATATCTTTGGATACGTGATGTTGTGCATGTCGTGCGTAAACCAAATGGTGATGTAGATTGTCTTGTCGGCTTTATGTTTGATATTTCCGAACGTAAAAAACAAGAAGAACAGTTACAAAAATTGCAACGTCAGCTCGAAGAATATTCATATAAAGATGGCTTAACCGGTATTGCCAATCGACGTTTGTTTGATGACTTTTATCAACGCGAATGGTTGAACGCGATACGCACACAAAAGCCACTGAGTTTAATTCTGATCGATTTGGATTATTTTAAACAATACAACGACTTGAATGGTCATGTGATTGGGGATACCTGTCTGCGTCAAATTGCGAAAAGTTTGGAATCTTGTTGTACACGACCTCGTGATTTAGTCGCGCGTTTTGGTGGTGAGGAATTTGCTTGGATTTTACCAGAAACCAATGAGGCAGCAGCAGCAGTGATGGCCGATAGAATTATAGAGGCCGTGCGTGCTGCACGATTACCGCATAAAGCTTCAGCGGTGTCTGAACTCGTCACACTCAGCATGGGGGTAAAAACCATTATTCCATCAGATCTAGATAATCGAATGCAATTTTTGGATCAGGTCGATAAAAACCTCTATGTAGCGAAAAGACAGGGGCGTAATCGCTATTGTGCTGCATAACATGGCTTTGCTGTTGTGACTTATTTTAAAGTTGCAGCAAGTTTTTAGTCAGTCGATATTTTATCGGCTGATTTTTTTGGGTGTAGAATATAAAAATTAAATGCTGAATACATAAGGCACAAAATAAAAGACCGACGATTCGAGTGATGGTGAAATCGCCGGTCAAAAAATTTATTTTGAACTGAATTGATGTCTGCTGTTCATCAGTAAAGTTCAAAATGAAGCTTATTGCTTTTAAAAAGGTCACCGAAACATTGTGGATGCCGTCCAAATCATCGGTTGCTACAGACCTTGTACCCTATATAACGTAGCCGTTTACAGATTGGTTGACATGAAAATGAAAAAAATTGCATTTTTTTTTATACTAGGTGTCAACTTCTTCTTGGGTTAGGGTCATGGTGTCTTTAACACGTTATTTTTTCTTGTTTTTTTTCATTTGTTTAATCATGACCTGTATTTGCGGTGTGATCGCAGCATTATTGCCACAGGGTGTGGGTGGTATTTTAACGGTCGTACCCTATCTGATTGCCATGATCGTGGTGTTATTTCGGTTTTTAAATAAAAATCAGAGAGCACCGACACAGGCAGAACGTAAAAAATTTACCCTAGGTTTTAGCCTGATTTTTTGGTTATATAATTTTGGTTTTGTACTTTTGGGTATCGCAATTTTTTCAAGAAAAGATCCTGAAATTTGGCAAAATTTAATGCTCTATGTTCAACATCCTCAGTTTATGAGTTTAATGGTGATCATGTTATTACTGATGGCTATCCCTTTGTATTTAATCACCTATTGGTTTTATGGTCCGCAAGCACAGCGGATGGCTTCTCAAAAGTTTGGCGCATAAAGCTTGATCATCTGGTGATCTTGTTCTATAGATAACAGTATTATTTCATATAGATAAGAACAAATTATGCATCAGCCCACAGTACTGCTGACGGGTGGCAGCGGTTTTATTGGCACACATCTCATCAAGGCACTTTTAGCTGCGGATTATAAAGTGATTGGGCTCAGTCGTAAGGCTGGGCGTATTTCTAAATCACCACATTTAACTTGGGTACAGCAGCTTGATCAAATTCCTCATGACAGAATTGATTATGTGATTAATCTTGCAGGTGAAAGTATCGGCAAAGGTCGCTGGACAGAGACGCGTAAACAGCAATTATTAGAAAGTCGAGTCAAAACCACGGAAGCGCTGTATCAATATTTACGAAAACGTAAAATTTTTCCGAAATGCATTATTTCAGGTTCGGCTGTTGGCTATTATGGTATTGATATTGAAGAACAATGGACAAAAGTGTGCGATGAAAATGCTGCACCACAAGCCATTTTTATGTCAGAGCTATGCCAAAGTTGGGAGCAAGTCACACGCCAATTTCCTGAACAAAATACCATTATCACACGACTAGGTGTGGTCTTGGCTGAAGGTGGCGGGATCTTACCGCAAATGCTGCGACCGATTCAGCTCAATTTGGTCAACAAAATAGGTTCCGGTCGGCAGCCTTTTGTGTGGATACATATACAAGATGTGATCCGAAGTATGCTGTTTTTAATGAAACAAGCAGAGAAAAAACATGCATTGCTTGAACCCACGCCAATCGATCCGCATATTTTCAATTTGGTTGCGCCTGAAAAAACGACACAGGCTCAATTTGCGCAGATTGCAGCACGTCAATTAGCCAAAAAGCCGTGGCTCAATGTGCCTGCAATTGTTTTTAAAATTTTATTGGGTGAGCAATCGCAATTAATTTTAAATGGTCAATTGGTTCAGCCAGTTGCTTTATTACAGCAAGGCTTTGAGTTTAAATTTCCGACGTTAAAAGAAGCCTTGCAGGATTTATTGGCTTAGTTGAATTTGACGGATTGACCATTATTCGACGCTTAACAATGCATCTTGAAACAGGCGAGTTGGACTATAGTTGTCTGCATTGAATGAAGGCGTTTCCCCAGTCATCAGTTCAGCCAATAACTGAGCTGAAGCAGGTCCCATACATAAACCATTTCTAAAATGCCCAAAATTTGCCCATAGATTGTCGAAATTTGGCATCTGCCCAATATACGGAATCCCTTCAGGGGAAGATGGACGCAGGCCAGCCCAAGATTTCACAATCGGAAAGTTGGCAAGCTCTGGCACCATGTCAAAGCATGATTCTTGAATATGCTGCAAGGTTGTATTTGTTGTCTGAGTATCAAAGCCACATTGGCGCATACTTGAGCCGCAAACCACATGACCGTCTTGGCGTGGAATCAAGTACATGACTTTATTCATGCACATGGTCGGCAACCAGTTCTGCGGGGTTTTAAAGAGAAGCATTTGTCCCTGTACGGGTTGTACGGGTATCTCAATGTCCAGTTGTTCACTCCACGCGGCTGACCAAGCGCCCGTGGCAATAACGAATTGATCTGCTGTATGTTGTGTACCATCTGCGGTGGTGATGGACTGGATACGATTGTCCGTACGGTTTAATTGGTGGATCAGACAATGTTCATAAATCTGAACTTTGGGATGCTGCTGTAAATAAGCCGTTAATGACTGCAAAAGTCGTGGATTACGGATGTTGGCTAATTGTGAAAAATAAATGCCATGTGCAAAGCGTGCTGAAATGTGAGGATTAATCTGCTCAATTTGCTCGGATTGTAAATATTCCGCCTGTTGCATCGGGTCTTGATGCAAACGGGCATAATCTAAGCCGATTTCAAAATCATTTTCGTCAAAAATCAACATGCCAGTTTCATGAATTTCAAAATCAATCCCGGTGATCGGTTTTAATTTTTCATTCCATTTTTGGTAGCTCTGCTTGCCATAACGTGCGAGCGCATTGACTTCATTGGGATATCGCCACGGATACATCGGGGAGAGGATGCCACCACCGGCCCATGATGCAGCAGAACCTGTGCGTTGTTGGTCGAAAATCGTCACCGTACAACCACGTTCAACCAATTCTAATGCGCTGAGTAAACCACTAACCCCCGCCCCAATAATGGCAATATTCATGTTCTTTTAACCGATGAATGTATGAGTTTGATCTAAACTTCAGCTATGCCGAAGTTTTTCGTCCATGACTGTTTTTGACTATTACAGATATAAAAAAGCCTTCCTGAATGTCACCATTACAGGAAGGCTTTGCAGGTTATTTCATGTCTTTCAGCATGAGTGCTGCATCTTCAGCAAAGTAAGTCCAGATCCCATCTGCACCTGCACGGCGGCAGCTCATAAGCGATTCGATAATCACGTTTTCAGACAACCAACCATTTTGAATGGCACCTGCCAACATGGCGTATTCGCCACTCACTTGATAGACAAATGTTGGAACACCGAAATTATCTTTGACTTCACGGACGATATCTAAATACGGCATACCCGGTTTTACAATCACCATGTCGGCGCCTTCTTGGATATCCAGTGCGATTTCATGTAAAGCTTCTGCACGGTTACCGATGTCCATTTGATAGTTATATTTATTGCCACCTTTGAGGTTGCTTGAAGAACCTACCGCATCACGGAATGGCCCGTAAAAGCTAGACGCATATTTTGCAGAATAAGCCATGATGTTGGTATAGATATGGCCATTGGCTTCAAGGGCTTGGCGAATTGCACCGATACGACCATCCATCATGTCACTTGGTGCAACCACATCTGCACCCGCTTCGGCATGGCTGAGCGCTTGTTTAATTAAGCATTCAACGGTTTCATCATTCAGTACATAGCCGGTATCATCAATGATACCGTCTTGACCATGTGTGGTGTATGGATCGAGCGCACCATCAGTGATGAGAACCATTTCTGGTAGTTCTTTTTTTAATAAACGGATGGTGCTTTGGACTAAGCCATCTTCATGCCAAGCTGCTTCAGCCGTTAAACTTTTATCTTCCTGTGGTGTAACTGGGAACAAAGCTAATTTTGAAACACCCAATTCGAGTAAACGTTCTGCCTTTTTTAGTAACAAGTCAGCAGATAGACGCTGTACGTTTGGCATGCTTGGAATATCTTGAGTTTGTTGCTGGCCTGGCAACACAAATACTGGATAAATGAGATGATCAGTCGTCAGTTGAGTTTCACGCACCATAGCGCGAAGCTGGTCATTTTTACGAATGCGACGCATGCGAGTGGCAGGAAAAGCTGGACGATTGAACGTATAGGTCATAACAATCTCATTGATCAGTATTAAACTTTGACTATTGTAGACGCATAATGAGGGTTTGGCGCACCCCGTATTATTTTTTTATTCAATGACAGCGATTCGAGTAGGCTATGACAGATGTAAATAAGAGTTGGACCGGTAATATTGACCTAAACTCGAAGATTGAAATCGATACTTTATTAAATAACATTGCTCAAGCATTTAACAGCTCCCCATTTTTTGTACACAATGCCATGAAAATGACGGTGATTGATGGTCAGATCGAAGCACGTGTCGACATGGCCAGTAATTTAATTGGAAATGTCGCATTCCAAATTTTACATGGTGGTGTAGCGGCAACCTTACTCGACAGTATCGGTGGTATCTCTGCAATGGCAGAATTGTATAAAAAGGCCACAGCTGAAGATCTAGTAGAAACGAGTAAAAAGGTATCTCGCTTAGCGACCGTCGATATGCGTGTGGATTATTTAGCGCCAGGACGTGGACAGTATTTCGTTGCACGAGCTGAAACCTTACGTTTAGGTCGTAAGGGCTGCACCATGCGTATGACCATGGTCAATGATGAAGGTAAAGCGATTGCAACAGCGATTGCATCGTATGCCTATTAAGCCATTCTTAAGTTAACACATTCAAAATAATGAAAAAATAAAGTCCAGTATTGGCAGCAGGGCATGATTTTATCCTGTTGCCGACGAAAAAAAGACTGACGAGTTATATTTTCTATTCTCAGGATATGATTTTTTAGCTTTAAAATGCCGGAAAATTGAAGAAGATAGACTTTCTCACGACACCATTATCTGACAGCAAAGTTGACATGCTTTGCAAAGCTCATGATGCCATGACCAAGTCTGCTAGATTTAGGACAAATCTATGACAGATACCGTTAGTAACCTGCCAGAAACCCCATCTACAGAGCAGCCCACCGATCAGGAATTAAAAGCACGCAGAAAAAAAGGCCTTGGTATAGTGGCTGTATTGATCGTGATTGCTTTGGTGATGTATTTGATTTGGTCAATATTTCTAAATCATTCCGTCAGTACCGATAATGCCTATGTCGGTGCAGAAACAGCGTCGATTACCTCGATGGTCACGGGGCAAGTGGCAGAGGTTTTGGTGAGTGATACGCAGCAAGTGAAAAAAGGCGATGTGCTTGTTCGCATTGATGCTCGTGATGCTGAAATTGCCTTAGCTCAAGCTCAGGCTGAATTACTTAAAGCAAAACGCCAATACAAACAAACTGCGGCGAATAGTAGCTCTTTAAACTCACAAATCTTTGTCAGTGATGATGCGATTCATAGTGCAAGCGCACAAGTCGCCAAAGCACAAGCCGATCTGAATAAAGCACAAGATGAATTACAACGTCGTCAACAATTGGCTGCTTCGGGTGCGATTTCTAAAGAAGAATTAAGCACAGCGCAAAGTGCTGTGAATACCGCTAAAGCCAGCTTTGATGTGGCTCAAGCAGGGCTCGCTCAAGCCAAATCTAGTCAAAAAGCGGCACAAAGTAATAAAGCTGCGAATGATGCATTAATTCAAGACAGCAATGAAAACTCAACCCCAGATGTTTTAGTTGCGCAAGCACGTCTACAACAAGCCCAGTTAGACTTAGAACGTACACAAATCAAAGCACCTTTTGATGGTGTGGTGACACGTCGTAATATTCAAGTTGGGCAACGCATTGCACCGGGAACGTCATTAATGATGGTGGTGCCAGTCTCTCAGTTATATGTTGATGCCAACTTTAAAGAAAGCCAATTGGCAGGGGTGCAAGCGGGTCAAAAAGTTGAACTGACATCTGATCTGTATGGTGACAAAGTTAAATTTAATGGCATAGTCACTGGTTTTTCTGGTGGCACAGGTTCAGCATTTGCCTTGATTCCAGCACAAAATGCCACAGGAAACTGGATTAAAGTGGTTCAGCGTTTACCTGTGAGGATACGTTTAGATCCAAAAGAGTTGGCAGAACACCCACTCCGTGTGGGGCTGTCTATGGAAGCGACGATTGACTTGAAATCGAAGTAATTGCCTATGAATCAGCAAATGCAAATGACTGACCTGAAAGGTGGTCGTCTGATTCTCGCTGCCTTGGTCTTGGCATTGGCGAACTTTATGGTTGTGCTCGACATGACCATTGCCAATGTATCTGTGCCGCATATTACCGGTAGCCTTGCAGTATCGGCATCCCAAGGGACATGGGTCATTACCTCCTATGCTGTGGCAGAAGCGATTTGTGTGCCATTAACCGGTTGGCTCGCTGGGCGCTTTGGTTCTGTACGGGTTTTTGTGATCAGCCTGTTTGGCTTTACTGTATTTTCGATACTGTGTGGTTTATCGACCAGTTTGGAAATGTTGGTGTTTTGCCGAATTGGGCAAGGTTTGTTTGGTGGTCCGATTATGCCACTGAGCCAAACGTTGTTAATGCGCATTTTCCCTCCTGAAAAGCAATCCCAAGCCATGGGGATGTGGGCAATGACTACCGTCGTTGGTCCCATTTTAGGTCCAATTTTGGGTGGTACGATCAGTGATAATTTATCTTGGCATTGGATTTTCTTTATCAATATTCCTGTCGGAATCGGTTGTGCTATCGCAGCGATGCGCTTACTGAAAACGGCTGAAACTCCAACACAGAAATTGAAAATTGACCGCGGTGGCTTGCTGCTGTTGGTGTTGTGGATCGGTGCCTTGCAATTGATGTTGGACTTAGGCCATGAGCGAGATTGGTTTAATCATCCATTTATCGTGGTGTTGGCACTGACGGCATTTGTTGGGCTGATCATTTTCACGATTTGGGAGCTGACTGAGCGGCATCCAGTGGTGAATATACTGCTGTTTAAGTACCGAAGTTTTACCATTTCGGTCTTGGCTTTGGCGTTTGGTTTTGGTGCCTTCTTTGGCAGTATTGTCCTGATTCCGCAGTGGTTACAAATTAACTTGGGCTATACCGCAACGTGGGCCGGTTATCTTACTGCAACTATGGGCGTCGGTAGTTTGACCATGTCGCCAATTGTTGCAAAGTTTGCAACCAAATACGATCAACGTGCTTTGGCGAGTTTTGGTTTAAGTATCTTGGGCGGAGTCACCCTTATGCGCGCCTTTTGGACCACGGATGCAGACTTTATGGCTTTGGCTTTACCGCAAATATTACAAGGTTTTGCCGTGCCATTTTTCTTTATTCCTTTGTCAAATATGGCCTTAGCATCTGTACTGCCACAAGACATGGCATCTGCAGCAGGTTTGATGAACTTCTTAAGAACCATGGCTGGGGCGATTGGAGCGTCGATTGCAGTAACCATTTGGGATGATCACACCAAAGTCGCACGCAGTGAAATGGTCAGTAATTTACATGTTACTGAGGTACAAAATACCTTGGTGAATCATGGAATGAGTTCAGAAGCTGCTTTGGGATATATCTCCAGTTTAGTGGATAAAGAAGCCTTAACGCTTTCAGCCAATCATGTGTTTTTAGTACTGGCGGGTATATTTATATTCGCTGCATTGATCATTTGGCTCTGTCCACGACCTAAAGCAGGTGTGGGTGGTGGTCATGCACACTAAATATCATCAAGTATAAAAAACCGCTCATTCGAGCGGTTTTTTTGCGTACGGCGTTGATTGGAAAAAATTAAAGGTCCGAGCGCGCCCGTTTGAGTGCAGACTGCCACTGAGCCAAATGAAATTCACTTTGATCAGCATTCATTTTTGGTTCAAAAGCACGTTCTAATTGCCATGATGCGGCAATTTCATCAAGATTTGAAAACACACCCGCTTTGAGTCCAGCCATTGCGGCAGCGCCCCATGCTGTTGATTCTAAAAGTTTAGGACGCAGTACAGGCACATTTAAAATATCGGCCTGAAATTGCATCAGCATATCATTGCTACTGGCACCGCCATCGACTCGGAGTTCTTTAAGTGGACTAGACAGATCTGACTGCATGGCGGTCAATACATCCGACACTTGAAAGGCAATGGCCTCTAGGGCGGCTCGAGCAATGTGGGATTTATTTGTACCACGTGACATTCCACATAGGAGGGCGCGGGCATCACTGTCCCAATGCGGAGCACCTAGTCCAGTAAAGGCTGGAACCAAAACCACGCCATCGGTATGCTCCACTTGGCACGCGAGTTTTTCAACATCACTGCTTTTTTGAATAATCCCTAAACCGTCTCTTAGCCATTGCACGATTGCGCCAGCCATAAACACACTACCTTCAAGTGCATAATGGGTTTGACCTTGAGCTTGCCATGCAAGTGTTGAGAGTAATTTATTATGGCTATATTGAACTTCGGTGCCGGTATTAAAGAGCATGAAACAGCCTGTACCATAGGTGTTTTTTGCTGTTCCTGCTTCAAAGCATGACTGTCCAAATAGCGCAGATTGCTGATCACCTAAAATGCCGGTAATGGGAATGTTTGCGCCAAGTAAACCTGTAGCGGTATCTGCAATATATTCATCTGAACTAATGATTTTAGGAAGGACCGAAAGGGGAATATCAAATAATTCTAAGAGTTCTTCATCCCAAGCTTGTTGCTGCAAGTTCATTAGCATGGTTCGTGAGGCATTGCTGGCTTCAATCACATGCTCTGCACCTTGTGTCAGGTTCCACACCAACCAACTGTCAATCGTGCCGAAAGCCACATGACCTTGCTCTGCGAGTTCACGTAGACCTTGGGTGTGTTCTAATAACCAGACCAATTTCCCAGCACTAAAATAGGGGTCGATACGTAAACCGGTCTTTTTGTGAATGAGGTCATTGAGGTTTTGTTGAGTTAGTTGCCCACACCACTCGGTTGCACGGCGGTCTTGCCAAACAATTGCAGGAGCAAGTGGTTGACCTGTGCGTTTATCCCAAACCACAGTGGTCTCACGTTGATTGGTCAGGCCAATGGCTTTGATGTCTTTGGCAAGGATACGAGCAGAGGCGAGCGCTTGTTGCACGACGGCAATTTGAGAGCTCCAAATTTCTTGAGCATCTTGTTCCACCCAGCCTGAATGTGGAGTTTGAATGTGGGTTTCCCGTTGAGCTGTAGCTTGAACTTGTCCATGTTCGTTAAAAATGATCGCACGACTTGAAGTCGTTCCTTGATCGAGTGCCAATAAATAGCTCATATATTTTTCTTTTGCGGTCTTGAAAAATAAAATATTAACGCAATTATGTAATTAAGCGCAGATCAATGTGTAATTGTTTCGAAATTGCATCGCAATTTTTTGCAGTTATGCTATGATGACGCTACTTTGGGGATGTTTCTGGCTTCGACGCTGGTGATGAAACTCATAGATGCATGTCGAGAGCGCATTTTCTCTCGTAAATCAAATTTGCATATTTTAGTCGCAAACGACGAAACTTACGCTCTAGCTGCCTAAGGGCAGCTTGTCCGCATCCCTGAATACTTGTGGTTAGGGGTCCCGACTGAAGCGAACGCACACAAGTCCGTATAAGATCAAGCCTTGGGGTCTTATACTAAATCTTAAAGGATCGCGATTTGTACCCTGTTCGTCGGGTCACAAAGAGCTAAATCAATAGACGATATCTAAGCATGTAGTATTCTCGAGCGTAGTGCTGGCGGACGCGGGTTCAACTCCCGCCATCTCCACCAAAATTCTAAAAAGTCGAACCTTCGGGTTCGGCTTTTTTTTATGATTAATTAAAAACATTTTTTGGTACAACAATGACTCAAGTCCAGCTTCAAGAACTGCAAAAACAACTCTGGAATATTGCCAATACTTTGCGTGGTAAAATGGGGGCAGATGAATTCCGTGATTACATTTTGGGCTTGATCTTCTACAAATATTTGTCTGAAAAAATTCAAAATAATGCCAACGAAATTTTATCACCTGATCAAATTAAGTTTGCAGAATTGGTTGAAGATACTGAAATTAATCAAGCATATTTGAGTGCTGTTCGTGAAGAATGTCTTGCCAGTATGGGCTATTTCTTAGCGCCACAAGAATTGTTCCATAGTATGGCAACATTGGCTCGAGCAAAAAAATACATTTTGGATGATGTAATTAAAACCCTTAAGGCAATTGACAAAGTACGCTGCGTACAGATGCGGCAGATGATTTTTCGCATTTGTTTGAAGACATGGATTTAAGTTCGACCAAGTTAGGAAATACGCCTGATGACCGCAATGAGCTGATTAGCCGTGTGATCGTACATTTGGACGATATTAATTTTGATCTATCGAATACTGAGTCTGATATTTTAGGCGATGCTTATGAGTTTCTCATTGGTGAATTTGCTTCAGGTGCTGGTAAAAAAGCAGGTGAGTTTTATACACCGCAAATGGTTTCTACTTTGCTTGCAAAACTTGTCACCTTAGGTAAAGAACGTCTACGCAGTGTATATGACCCGACTTGCGGTTCAGGATCTTTATTGCTACGTGTAAAGCGTGAAGTTGGTGATGTAGATGCGATTTACGGTCAAGAAATGAATCGTACGACCTATAACTTGGCGCGCATGAACATGATTTTGCATGATGTGCATTATTCAAAGTTTGAAATTAAGCAGGAAGATACTTTAAAACGTCCACAGCATATGGAACTGAAATTTGATGCGATTGTAGCGAATCCACCATTTTCGGCAAAGTGGTCTGCGAGTGAGTCATACTTAAGTGATCCGCGTTTCCGTGATTTTGGTAAGTTAGCCCCAAGTTCTAAGGCCGATATGGCGTTTTTACAGCACATGCTTTATCAGTTAGATGAAAATGGGACTTTGGCGATTGTACTGCCGCATGGGGTTTTGTTCCGTGGTTCGAGTGAAGGGCATATTCGTAAGCATCTAATTGAAAAGTTAAATGTGATTGATACGATTATTGGTTTGCCTGCCAATATTTTCTATGGCACGACTATTCCGACTTGTGTGTTGGTGTTGAAGAAAAACCGTGAGCATAGCGACAATATTTTATTTATTGATGCGAGCAACGAGTTTGATAAGCAAAAGAATCAAAACAAGCTTTTGCCAGAGCATTTAGATAATATTGTTGGTGCATTTGAAAATCGTCAGAATATTGAAAAATATGCATACGTAGCGAGTCTGCAAGAAGTTGCTGACAATGATTTCAATTTGAATATTCCTCGTTATGTCGATACTTTTGAAGCGGAAGCTGAAATTGATTTAGATGCAATAGCGAAACAGCTTCAAGCCTTAGAAGTGGAAAGTCTAAAAACTGATGCAGAAATTTCTAAGTTTTGTGCAGAACTCGGCATTGATTCACCTTTTGCGGAGGTGAAGTAATGGCTTCACCTAAGTTACGGTTTAAAGAGTTTGAAGCGGATTGGTTTATATTACCTTTAAAAAAACTCTGTAAAATTAATCAAGGATTACAAATTGCGATTGAAGATCGTTTTCTAGAAAATGGTGAAAATAGATTTTTTTATATTACAAATGAATTTCTCAGAGAGAGTGCTAAAAAAAGTTATTTTATTGAGAATCCACCTATCTCAGTAAGATGTAAATCAGACGATATTTTGATGACTAGAACAGGAAATACTGGTCAAGTAGTTACAAATGTCGAAGGTGCGTTTCATAATAACTTTTTTAAAATCGATTTTGACAGAAGGCAGGTTGATAAAAACTTCTTTGTTGAATTTTTAAGAAAAAATACGACTCAGCATTTGATTCTGAAATATGCAGGGGCGTCGACGATCCCTGATCTTAATCACTCAGATTTTTATCGTATTCAGATGCCGATAACATCAATAGACGAACAAACCCAAATCGCTTCTTTTCTTTCCGCTGTGGATGAAAAAATTAGCCAATTAACTCAAAAACATGAACTATTGAGCCAATATAAACAGGGCATGATGCAAAAGCTGTTTAGCCAGCAGATACGTTTTAAAGCGGATGATGGGAGTGAGTTTGGGGAGTGGGAAAAGAAAAAACTTGGTGATATTGCTTTAAAAGTAGGGAGTGGAAGTACACCCCGAGGTGGAAATGAAGCGTATACAGCGGAAGGGATTATTTTTATTAGAAGTCAGAATGTGAATAATGATCAGCTTTTATTAAATGATATTGTATATATTTCTGAAAATACACATAAAAAAATGTCAGGAAGTAAAGTTGTTGCTAATGATATTTTGCTTAATATTACAGGTTCTTCTATTGGTCGTAGTTGTGTAGTTCCACACACGTTTACTGAGGCTAATGTTAATCAACATGTTTGTATTATTAGAGTACCTAATGATAATCCAAGATTCATCCAATCTTTTTTATCGTCAAAGGCA
This sequence comes from Acinetobacter sp. YH12049, assembly GCF_013419875.1. Classification (NCBI taxonomy): domain Bacteria; kingdom Pseudomonadati; phylum Pseudomonadota; class Gammaproteobacteria; order Moraxellales; family Moraxellaceae; genus Acinetobacter; species Acinetobacter sp. YH12049. The sequence continues at coordinate 58,013 of NZ_VOZH01000015.1, forward strand.
GGACAAGATTTAATTCATTCACATCAGGCTGGTAGCGGTAGAGAAGGTTTAAACTTTCAATCGATACGAGCTTTTGTTTTTCAACGGCCTTGCCTAGAAGAACAAACCAAAATCGCTAATTTCCTATCAGCCATTGATCAAAAAATTGCAGGTGTAGCGCAGCAAATTGAACAAACTAAACAGTGGAAAAAAGGCTTGTTACAGCAAATGTTTGTCTGATTGTTTATATTGCTTCATAAAATTCCTGCATTTATTCAAATGCGGGAATTTTTTTATTTAAGAAAGTACTGAAAGATTCCTAAAAGAAAAAACAGTGATCTGTATCATCAGTTTAGATGTTTGTTTGATGAATTTAAAAGATTGAAAAATATAATAAATCTATTAGAATCAAAAGATATACATACCAATAGTTAAAAACTGAGCAGTATTATAAATGTCGACTCAAAAAGAACTTGAACTCGAAAACCAATTTATAGAGCACTTAACAACTTTAGGGTACGAACGTGTTCAGTATAGAAACGAAACAGCCTTACTCGCAAACTTAAAAAATCAAATAGAAAAATTTAACGCACTGACTGCACCACTCACACATGAGCAATGGGAACAGGTGTGGAATTACCTGAGCAGTGAACATACGATTTTCGGCAAAGCCAAACTTTTACGTGGTTCATATCAACTCAAATATGATGATGGTACGACCCAAACACTGCGCTTTTTAAGTGATGATGCAGCAAAAAATATTTTTCAAGTGACCAACCAAGTGACGGTCCAATACGGGGAGAGTGGCACAGAAACCAGCCGTTTTGATGTCACGCTATTGATCAACGGTTTTCCATTAGTACAAGTTGAACTTAAACGCAGTGGCGTAGAAATCGCACAAGCGTTTCACCAAGTGCATAACTATAGTAAAGATGCCTATACCTCTGGACAAGGTTTGTTTGGATACATCCAGCTCTTTGTCATTAGTAACCGTGTAAATTGCTTATATTATTCACATGGCACACCACTGTTTGATTTCACATTTCCATGGGCCGATGAAAACAACAAAACCATTAATGATTTGAGTCAATTTACCGAAGCATTTTTAAACGCTGCACATATTACGAAAATGATCAGTAAATACATCGTTCAGCATCAAACCAATGAATGCTTAATGGTGCTGCGACCTTATCAAGTCTATGCAGTTGAAAACATGATTCAGCATGTGAAAACCTCAACCGATCATGCCTATATTTGGCATACAACGGGTTCGGGGAAAACCCTCACGGCATTTAAAGCCAGTGAAATCATGCGTCAGTTGCCAGAAATAGAAAAAGTAATTTTTGTTGTGGACCGCAAAGACCTAGATAATCAAACCACTAAAGAGTTTAATGCCTTTGTTCCCGACTGCGTAGACCAAACGACCAATACCAAAACATTGGTCGAACAGCTCATCGGTAAACGGCTGAACTCACGAAAAAATGAAAGCAATTTACTTACAGATAAATTGGTCGTGACGACCATTCAAAAGCTGAATAACGCAATTACACTCCCTAAATTCAGAGAATTGATCGCTGATTTGGCAGATAAAAAAGTCGTATTTATTTTTGATGAATGCCACCGCAGTCAATTTGGTGATACTCACCAAAATATCAAACGCTTCTTTAAACAGGCGCAAATGTTCGGTTTTACAGGCACGCCTATTTTTCCTGTGAACTGTCAAAGCATTGGTGGCGTGAAATACACCACAGAATATCTATTCCCTAAACGACTGCATAAATATGTGATTGTCGATGCGATAGCAGATAAAAATGTTTTACCATTTCAAATTGATTACGTAGGACAATTTACCGCTCATCAGGTGAATGCAGGTGATGAAAAAATACAAGGCATCGATACTAAAGAACTGTATGACAACCCTGAGCGCTTAGAAAAAATTGTACGTTATATTTTAAAAAATCATGACAAAAAAACTGCAAAACGCGAATTTTGTTCAATGTTTTGTGTCAGCTCAGTAGATGTCCTGCTTCAATATTATGCAATATTTGCCAAAGTCCAAGCAGAGTTGGTTGCAGAAGCGGACAAGAAGGAAGAAATTTATACCCCTTTAGTGATTGGTACGATTTTTTCTTTTGGAGCGCAGGACACGACAAACGACGCCAATGACTCCACAACAGGTACGATTTCTGAAGAAGAACTTGAACAGCCGAGTCAAGTTGATATGGGGCGTAAAGCGCAACTTGAACGGATCATTGCAGAATTTAATACGCGCCATCTGACTAGCTATAACTGTGACGAAGGATTTTATGAATATTATAAAAATCTAGGTGATCGCGTTAAGTACTTCAAAGTCCCTAAACCACCTAAAGAAGTTGGGGAGTTGAAAGGTCCGCCAATTGATTTGCTGTTGGTGGTGAATATGTTCCTGACAGGTTTTGACTCATTGCCGCTCAATACGATTTATGTCGACAAGAACTTAAAATATCACGGTTTAATTCAGGCTTTTTCGCGTACAAACCGTATTTATAAACCAACTAAAGCTTTTGGTAATGTCGTGTGTTTTAGAAATTTAAAGCAGGCAACAGATAAAGCTCTTTCTACTTTTGCAGACGACCAAAATTTTGAACAAGTGATTGTGCCACCATTGGATCAACAATTAGCAGAATTTAATAAGTGTGTTAGTGAATTAAGAAAAATAACACCTGAGTGTCAGTCAGTAGATGATCTAAAACTCGAAAGTCAGCAGTTGCAGTTTATTCAAGCTTTTCGTGATGTGATTCGTCTACATTCACAACTGAAAATGTATACAGACTTTGATGTTGATAAAGCAGTTATAGTGCCGCAAGAACTTGAGGACTATAAATCTAAATATAAAGATTTGTATGACAGAATAAATAAAGGTACAGCGGTTGAAAAAGATTCAGTGCTACGTGACGTGAATTTTGCTTTAGATTTTATTATTAGTGATTATGTAAATCAGGATTATATTTATACATTATTAAATATGATTGCTGCTGCGCCACCGTCCTCGATTCAAAGAGCGAAACAGCAGCAACAACTCCAATCTTTACTCAGTAATGACCGAAAAATGTATAAAAAAATGGATTTGATTCAGAAATTTATTGATGAACAAATACCACGAATGCTGAATGGCCAAAGTGTTCAAGATGCATTTAAGCAGTTTTGGGATGCAGAAAAACAGCAAGCCTACGATGTTTTTTGTAAAGATGAAAATCTTGTGATGGATGAGTTTAAAAAAGTGGTTAAACGATTTGATTTTACTGAACGTTTTCCGCACGCACATGAAATTCGTCCATTGCCAAAAAACAAGCCTTCAGCACTGGTGAGTAAAGTCTATTTTGAGGGATTGCATCAGAAAACCAATGCGATTTTAGAAAAATATGATTTACGGATTTAAACGTTAAGCTAAGTTATGAAAAATATTTGCTTAAAAGGAGGGTTCTTTTTTTATGGAATTTAAGAACCTTATCCTGTTTATTCAATAATTGTATGATTAAATTTCTTAGAATAAATATGATTTAAAAACAAATCACAAAGTGAGGCGAAAATTAAATTTCGCGCCAAACTTCATTCTTATCTTTCAATGAAATCATAAAGTTAAATTTGTCATCATTACTTACCAAAAGGCCTTCTGGCGTTTGCATAATCACTTTTAGAACGGTACCAGTTTCAAAAACCAAAGGACTGCAATTTTCTTTATTTAATGTAATTGGTTTGAGTAATTCAACAATTGCACTTTCCATTTTACTTCCCCAAGCATAGGTTGTTAATTGAACTTAGCATATTATTGGCGAAGAAACATGTTTTGTAAATGACGTGAGCTACATCGCAGAAAATATTTTAGAGAATTCCATAACTTAAGTTTAAATAATGGTTAAATAATTTATGGATTTTAATTTATTGATATCAAAGAAAATTTATAAAATTACAAATTTTTTAAGTGTATCTGTATGCTTAAGATGCGTTTTTTGTTCCACAAACAATGACCAAATCATCAATATGACTTGATCAATAAAGGAATTTAAGGCAATTTTCAGTTTTCATGCTTAAGCTAACAGAATGATGTGTCGTCTTGTATTTGATTGTTAAATTTCAGATTAAACAGCGTTAAATATTCAATCCGAATAACAAAATTGATGAAATAAAACTTATCATCAGCAACTCAAACTAAAAACAAAGATTTAGGGAAATGTAGGGCCAATGTTTAAATCGTTTTTTCCAAATCCAAAATGGTTTTTTGGATCATTCCTTCTATGGTTCGTAATCAATATTGTCTTGTGGTATAGCGGTGGTAATAGTTGGGGTACGATATTTGGTTTACCTGCAAATTATCATATTGCAGAACTACCTATTGGTGTCAGCCGATTTTGGAGTCCCAAATTTTTATGGTTCTATGTTTGGTTTTTTGTAGCAACGGCGCTTTTTGCAGCCTTTTGGAAGATCAAATCAGATAATCCTTGGCAGCGATGGTCAGTGTGGGGAACCGCACTTATTCTGTTTAATGTTTGGTTTAGTGTGGAATGTAATGTCGTGATCAATGCTTGGTATAACCCATTCTATGACCTGATCCAGAAAATGCTTTCAGGTGGTGGGGGCGAAGTGACGATGCTATATTCTGAGATACTGACTTTTCTCTATGTGGCCATGGTGTATGTCACACTGGCTGTATTGAACCTGTTTTTCGTCAGTCATTATGTTTTTCGTTGGCGTACTGCAATGAATGACTTTTATACTGCGCATTGGGAAAAACTGAGAACCATCGAAGGTGCCTCACAGCGTATTCAAGAAGACACGATGCGCTTTGCAAAAACCACAGAAGGACTTGGGGTTAGCTTAGTTGAATCGGTGATGACCTTAATTGCATTTCTACCTGTGCTGCTAACTTTATCAACACATGTAAAGAAATTACCTGTCGTGGGGGAAATCGCCTATGCATTGGTTTGGGCGGCAGTCCTTTGGGCGGTTTTAGGGACGGTTATTTTAATGCTGGTGGGTTATAAACTACCGGGTTTGGAGTTTAATAATCAAAAAGTCGAAGCGGCATATCGTAAAGAGTTAGTTTATGGTGAAGATCATGCAGATCGAGCAGACCCTTTCACATTAAAAGAATTATTTACTAAAGTTCGTTTTAATTATTTTAGACTGTATTTCCACTACGCTTATTTCAATCTGGTTCGTATTTGGTACATGCAACTGGATAATATTTATGGATATTTTATTTTGTTTCCAAGTATTGCTGCGGGAACAATTACGCTCGGTATATTAATGCAAATTTTAAATGTCTTTGGGCGTGTACGTGATTCCTTCCAATACCTGATTTCCTCATGGACAACCATTATCGAACTGATTTCTATTTATAAGCGTTTAAGAGCATTTGAAGAAAAAATTAACAATTGAGTTTATAAATTTAAAAAAAACCTGTAATAAAATGCAGGTTTTTTTATGACTTTAATTTTAAGTTAATATATTTCAATAAAATCAATAGATTAATATTTTTAGATGAGCTGTTTTTTTACTCGATTCCATATTGTCGCTCGAATCATGGATAGGCCCAGCTTTATATTATTATTAATAATAGAGGCTTGTTCTGATGGCAGATTTGATAAGCACATAGCGATACATAAATGCTTGCGAAATAACCTGAAATGGAACGATGATGACCGTTCACCAAGGATAAACAAATACACTTAAATAAAATGTGAAATTCATCAAATTAAAATTAACAACATGTGTATACATCTCATACGTATGCGATTTTAGTGATTAAAGCTATAAAAATAATAAATAAAATCAAGATTATAAAATTGTGAAAGATACTAAATTACGCTATTTTTTAGAGGTGAATTTTTTGAGATTTTTGCTGTGAATTTAAAAGCAATTTTATGGGTGGGGAGTATTGGATTTGCATTACATGGTTGTACAACCATGCAGAGTTTAAACCCAAATTCATTTAATCATTATGCATCACCACAAGAAGTGATCAATCAAAAAGGGCTAAATAGCTCAAATGGAAAGGCGAAAGAATACGTCTATGATTGGGGACCACAAAAGAAAAATGTTGAAGCAGAATCGTTGATACCCAAGCAAAATATGAGCAGTTACTGCCAAGCCAAAAATGGCAAATTTATTCAACTGAATAAAAGCAATTTGAACCAAGTCAAAAATGCATGGAGTCGTAAATTATTAGCGACCTATAGCAGTATAAAACAGGGCACAGGTGTATTTCAGTGTAGTCAGGCAGATGGACAACGCTGGATGGTTGCTATTGAACCTGTTTCAGAGCGTAAATCGAATGACCGTTCTGAAACCCGCTTAGTGAGTTTGTATACAGCAATTATTGGACCCGAAGAACGTCGCAAAAACTATAATAAACAAGAAGAAACTGTAGCTAAAAAAGCCACACCAAGCAAAGCCAAAGCAACGACAACAAAAAGCAATACAAAAGATGAAGCAAAAAAAGAAGTAGAGACTAAAAAAGAAACCAAAGCCAAAGAGCCTGAAAAAAAACCTGTAGTGAAACCAGTTGCAGAAACATCGCAACAGATACAAATGCGCTTATATGTGAATGCACGACGTGACCTGAATGCCGGAAAAAACCAAGTCACCGCTTGTAATAATGCACAGCGTGCTTATAGCTATGGCAAATTAAATGGTGCAAATGCCAATAGAGCCTATGCTGAATCAGGTATGCTCGTTGCAAAATGCTTAACCTCAGTGCCTGCATATAGCAAAAGTTATCCAAACGCCAATGCAAGAGCAAAAGGCATCCTACAAAACTTAGCGACCAACTATAACCACGCAGGGGCAAAAAATATGTTGAATCGTATGAAATAAACTTCAACAGGATAAAAGCCATTTGGGGAAATAAGCTTTTATCCTGATCCAATGATGTACTCAGATAAAATTTTAAAAAATAATAAGGAAAAACCATGAGTTCAGTAAATGAAACTTATTTTAATGCACCATTATTTGACCGAGAATTAACAGAGATTACAGTCAATATCGAGCAAACACCCTTCTTTTTGAATGATCGTGGGCATCCAACATATTTAGCATCACTTGGGGCAGGAATTCATTTAATTACCGAGTCAGCCACCAATGCGAAAATGACGATGGGAAATCCCTACGATGTGCCTTCCGAAATTTCGACTAAAATTACCAATTGGGGGGAGCAAACGGAGCTTGAATTTGAAGGGCAACACTTCGAGTTTATGCCATTGGTTGCGACCAGAGAAACCGCTGCAGCTTTTGGTATCACCTTAGTTCAGGCAGGTGAAGCGATTCAGATTCATTCAAATCAAAAACGACTGTCAGAGATTCAATATGAATACGGCATGATGGCAGGTCATTGTTTTGCCTATCTAGATGGCGGTAAGCCTGACTGTAGTGGAAAAACCTTATTTCCTTATGTGGCTACTGATTTAGAACACCATGACTTTCCGCATATTTTTAGCGCGACAGATCAGGATCAATTGCCTCTGGTCATCTCAGTGGGACGTTATTTTCCAAATCTAGGTAAGATTTACTTGGCAGATTTATGGGTCAATCCCGGAGATGCTTTATACATTCCAGCGAAACCCAAATATTCGAATCCAGAGTTTATTGACCTACATAATAATCGTAATGCAGCACTTGCCTGCTGGCGAGGGGATAGTAATAAATCGACATTGACCACCCATAGTTTGCTCGATATCCATGGGCATTTTTACTGGTATTGGAATAGAAGGCCAACGATTCATCCTCTCATCTATGCACCGACTAGCAAAAATGAATAGTTGAGTTACATAGACCAGACAGCAAATACAGCACTTCATGATACAAAGGTGACTCAAGTTTTGGGAGTTTGGTCTATGGCTTACTGTTTATCTAAAAAATTACATCTACGTTTTTCCCGACCAGCAGGTTTGGCTTTATTGACGCTTATGATGCTCGGGACGACTCAGGTGAGTTTAGCAAGTCCGACGGTCGATCAGCTTAGTCAATGTTTAGTGAAATCGACCACTGCGGCGGATAAAACGGCGGTTTTACAATGGACCTTTTCTGCCTTGGCAGCGCATCCAGATTTAAAACAATACAGTAATGTCAGCGATGCGCAAAAAACGCAACTCGATAAAAATCTAGCTCAAGTGATGCAACGAATCTTGGTTGAACAATGTTCTACGCAAACGCAGGCCGTAATTAAAGCCGACGGTCTACAGGCTGTAGGCGAAAGTTTTCAAGAGCTTGGTAGTATCACAGGGGATGAAATATTAAAGACGCCTGAAATTAAACAACAATTACAAGGCGTACTGCGTTATGTAGATTTAAATAAATTGGTGACTAAATTTTTAACCCCAGAAATTTGGAATAAGTTAGGTGTGGTTCGTTAATTTTATTTTGAGTAAATAAAAAATGCTCCTTTTATACAAGGAGCATTTTTTATGGATTCACCCTAAATGGATGATGATCCAATGCGTTTTAGTTTCGTGGCTAGAGCATTAAATGGTAATCGTCGCGCCTAATGCTTTAACAAATTGCGCCATCCACGCAGGGTGAGCAGGCCAAGCAGGAGCAGTAACTAAATGACCGTCGGTCACTGCATCCGTGACTGCAATATCGGCATACTGTCCGCCTGCCAATTTGACTTCAGCGGCACAAGCCGGGTAAGCGGAACAGGTGCGGCCTTTGAGTACATCTGCTGCTGCAAGGATCTGTGCGCCATGACACACGGCTGCAATTGGTTTTTTCACACTGTCAAATTCACGTACGATTTCGATTACACGATTATTCATGCGCAGGTATTCCGGTGCACGACCACCTGGGATCACCAGACCAACATAGTCTTCGGTATTTACCGTACTAAAGTCATAGTTAATGGCAAAGTTATGGCCGCGTTTTTCGCTATAGGTCTGGTCACCTTCAAAGTCGTGTATAGCAGTTGCCACTGTGTCACCAGCTTTCTTGTCTGGACAGACTGCATGTACGGTATAGCCCAGACCAGTTAAAAACTGGAATGGCACCATGGTTTCATAGTCTTCGGCATAGTCGCCAACCAGCATCAGAATTTGTTTAGACATGTTGTTACCCTCTGTTGAAATATGATTTATATCAATTTTTCATTTACCTTAGCATATTGGAATGACAGTTTTAAGCAGGCTGTAAATTCTTTAGTTGTATATTTTTATTTAGATTTATAAAAAGTTATGGATGGTTATAGTTCAAATTATGATGAGTTTAGTAGGCTAGATGCTATCAATTATTAATGACTTTGGTGTTTTTCACATAGCTTTAAAAAGTTAAATATTTACCTCTCCCTTGTGCAGCAGTGCTGTTCATCTACTAAATGGAGAGGTAAGTAACAATCCATAACGGTATTAAATTAGCAATGGAAGCACCTTCTCCCACTGGGAGAAGGCGGGGGGTAGAGGGAAACTTAAAAAATTAAATCAGATCAGGATAAAATTTCTCAAATCCCTCATTCACCGCTTCACCTCGCAGCAAATAGCCTTTCGGTTGGATATAACTATAAATTTCCCGTGCGGGTTGTTCATGCCAGCCAATGTTAAAAGCACAGAGTTTTGGGAAAAATTGCAAATGACTATAGTTCAGATGGTTATGAATCCAATAGGCGAGTTGTTGCCAATTGCTTTGGTCTTTTTCATAAAGTTTTAAAAATGATGGAATGACAATACACGCCGTTGCACCGTAGCCTTTTGCATCTGGATAGTCCCAAATATGGCTTGCAAAGTTTTTCTTGTTACTTGCGCAATTATGTCCTTTTTCATTGCCGAGTTGGTTCACGCTTGGTGAACGGTATGCAGAACGAATGGCAATACATCCAAACTTTTCTTGCAGTGGTTCAAGTAGTTCTTCGCAGAGTTTCGAGCCCGTACGAATGGCAATATCAGGATGGTCAGGGACGTTGGGTACACCGTACCAATTGGCGATTTCACTATAGAGAAAGTCACGCATAAAGAAAGACTTTGAAAGTTGAATACGTCCTAAGTATTCAAGTTTGGCGATGGATGATACTTTTTATTCGTTTTTTAAACTCATAATCCTATGTTAATTTCATATTATTTATAAAAAAATGAGTTGATAGATAAATGTCAATATATATACAACGCGATACAAGTTTTACTGAAAGTGAAAGATTGGTTAATGATTTGGGGGCTAAATCTTTCCTAAAGTTTTGGACATGGCCAAACTTATTTAGGGATCAAGAAGGTGGTAAAGAGATTTGTGATCTTATTGTTGTCTTTGGCAATGATATTTTACTAATTAGCAATAAAGAAATTGAGTTTAAGAGTGAAAAGGGAGAACTTGTAGGGTGGAAAAGATGGTACAGAGATGCCATAACAAAATCATTTAAGCAGACCAAAGGTGCTGAAAGATGGATTAGGTCATATGCAGACAGACTTTTTGTTGATAAGAAATGCACAACAAAATTTCCAATCAATATTGATCTCAGCAATGCCAAATTTCATCATATTTTAGTTACACATGGTTTAGAAAATATACTAGAAGAAAAATTGGGTTATGGAAGCTTAAGGTTTAATAATGATATTAATTTGGGTGACACTGAACCTTATAGGATAGGGGAAATTAATAACGAACCTTTTGTTCATGTTTTTACAGAAAAAACTTTAAAGGACTGTTTGGAGCATTTTGATACTGCAAATGACTTTATAGAATACTTAAAACTAAGAGAGAACTTTTTTCTTACAGACAAAGATGTCAGTGTAAATGCTGAAGGTGATCTAATAACTTTATGGTACGAAAGTTATGATGAAACTACAGAAGAAAGAAATATTTTTTCACATTCAGAAATGAGGAAGGATTCGATCAATTTAAAATATCCTACTTTTGATAAGTTCATTGATAGACAAGATTTTAAGTTAAGAAAAAAACTAGACGAAAACAGTTATTTTTGGGATACCTTAATTGAGTCCTTTAGTTTTCATATTTTAAATGGGACTTCTGTTGCAAATAATAATTGGACAGAAATATATGAGATTGAAGAAAAAATTAGAAATATGGCTTTTGCTAATAGATTTCAAAGAAGAATTTTAGGCGATGCATTTGTTGAAATGTATTATAGTTTTAAAAATAAAAGGGGGACAAGACAACTTTTAGTAGATGGATTAGAACAAGCTTATTTATTTTTCTGTTTACCTATCTCAAAAGATTATGGCACGTTAGAAAAGTATCGTGAAGTTAGAAAAATGATGTTAGGTGACTATGCTGTAATTTATAAGTTGAGATATCCAAATATTTCTAGTTTAGTGATGATTGGTTATGCATCTGCAAGAGATGATTCGATTTTAGATACTAGTTTTTTTGAAGAGGGCAATGATTTCGGGTATATCGATTTTTCAAATTGGTCTGAGGAAGATAATCAACAGGCAAAATTAGTGCTAGAAGAATATGAAAGACATAATTTAGTAGGAAAAAATAAGATCACCGAAATGACGGCAGAAGAGTTTAAACCGACCTATAAGAAAACCCGCTCTTAAGCGGGTTTTCTTATAAAGAAAAATCAGATCAACCAATCAATTTTTTCATCAATTCATTCACTTGAGCAGGGTTGGCTTTACCTTTCGCTGCTTTCATTACTTGACCAACTAAACCGTTGAAAGCTTTCTCTTTACCAGATTTAAACTCTTCAACCATCTTTTCGTTGGCAGCAAGTACGTCTTTAATAATCGCTTCAATTGCGCCTGTATCAGTTTCCTGTTTCAAGCCTTTTTCCGCAATAATTTCGTCCGCAGTTTTGCCTTCTTCCCACATAAAGCCAAATACTTGTTTCGCAATTTTGCCGTTAATGGTGTTATCCACAATACGTGCAATCATACCGCCAAGTTTTTCCGCTGATACAGGAGAATCATGAAGCTCTAGGCTCGCTTTGTTTAAAGCCCCTGAGAATTCGCCCATGACCCAGTTCGCAGCAACTTTACCTTGTGCAGCACCGCCCGCAGCTTTTACCACGTCTTCATAAAACTCTGACATTTCACGAGTTAGTGTAAGCACATGAGCATCGTACTCAGTCACACCAAAGTCAGCTACAAAACGCTCACGACGTGCAGCAGGCAGCTCAGGAAGGGCAGCACGAGCTGCTTCAATTTGTGCATCTGCAATCACAACAGGCAACAAGTCAGGGTCAGGGAAGTAGCGGTAATCGTTCGCTTCTTCTTTCGAACGCATTGAACGCGTTTCCATCTTCACAGGGTCGAATAAACGTGTTTCTTGGTCAATGGTGCCATCCCATTCTAGGATTTCCATTTGACGTTCAATTTCAACATTGATCGCTTGTTCAATGAAACGGAAAGAGTTCAAGTTTTTCAACTCACAACGCGTACCAAACGGTTGACCCGGACGACGTAAAGACACGTTACAGTCTGCACGGAACGAACCTTCTGCCATGTTACCGTCAGAAATGCCTAACCAACGAACAAGCGTGTGAATCGCTTTAATGTAGGCAACCGCCTCTTCAACCGAACGCATATCGGGTTCAGATACGATTTCAAGCAGCGGTGTACCAGCACGGTTTAAATCGATACCAGATTGACCTTCAAATTGGTCATGGATCGATTTACCTGCATCTTCTTCAAGGTGCGCACGTGTTACGCCAATGCGCTTAACCGTACCATCTTCAAGTTGAATGTCGATATGACCCAAGCCCACAATCGGGTTGTCCATTTGGCTGATTTGGTAGCCTTTTGGAGAGTCAGGGTAGAAATAGTTTTTACGTGCAAATACAGAAGCTTGGTCGATGTAAGCATCGATACCCAAACCAAAGCGAATTGCAAGATCAACCACTTCTTTGTTGAGTACAGGCAATACGCCCGGCATTGCAAGGTCAACTAGGCTCGCTTGTGTATTTGGGTCTTGACCAAATGTGGTAGATGAGCCTGAGAAAATTTTAGTATTGGTCGCAAGCTGAGTGTGAATCTCAATACCAATCACCACTTCCCAACCATCAATCAGGTTAGATTTTGGTTTAGCAGCGTTTTTAGCCATTATGCATTCTCCTCAGCAATTGCAGCGCGTTGTGTATGCCAATCCGTTGCTTGTTGGTACTGATGCACCACAGACAACAATTGAGACTCTGACCAGTAATTACCAATCAGCTGTAAGCCAACAGGCAAATTGTCTTTGTCAAAACCAACAGGCGCGTTAATCGCAGGCAGACCTGCCAAGTTCACTGCGATGGTGTAGATGTCACCTAAGTACATTTCTACAGGAGACAGGTTTGCACCAATCTTATATGCAGTTGTCGGTGCAGCAGGGGCAGCAATCACGTCTACAGATTCAAATGCTTTTAAGAAGTCTTGTTGAATTAAACGACGTACTTTTTGTGCTTTCACATAATAAGCATCGTAGTAACCCGCAGAAAGCGCGTATGTACCAATCAGGATACGTTGCTGAACTTCTTTACCAAAACCTTCAGAACGTGAACGTTTGTACAAGTCCATTAAGTCCACAGGATTTTCACAGCGGTAACCATAACGTACACCATCAAAACGCTGTAAGTTTGAAGATGCTTCAGCAGGAGCAATCAGGTAATACGTTGGAACATAAGCATCCGTCATAGTGAGATCAATCTCAACCAAGATTGCGCCCATTTCTTCAAGCTTTTTCAGTGACTCTTCAACGCGTGCTTTCACGTCAGCATCTAAGCCGGCAACGTTAAAGTACTGTTTAGGAATACCAATGCGTAAGCCTTTAACCGCTGTACCGTTCAGGTTCGCTACATAGTTATCGACGTCTTTTTCAACCGAAGTTGAATCTTTCGCATCATGACCTGCCATCACGTTCATGAGGTAAGCACAGTCTTCAGCCGAACGTGCCATCGGGCCGCCTTGGTCTAAAGATGATGCATACGCAATCATACCGAAACGTGAAACACGACCGTAAGTCGGTTTAAGGCCAGTCAAACCACAGAAAGACGCAGGTTGACGGATTGAACCGCCTGTATCTGTACCTGTTGCGAACGGCGCAAGATCAGCCGCTACAGCCGCAGCAGAACCGCCTGAAGAACCACCCGGAACATGGTTTAAGTTCCAAGGGTTTGCTGTTGCGCCATAAAATGAATTTTCAGAGGTCGAACCCATGGCGAATTCATCCATGTTCACTTTACCTAAAGTGACAAGGCCCGCAGCTTTACCTTTCGCTACAACGGTCGCGTCGTAAGGAGAGATAAAATTGTCCAGCATTTTAGAACCAGCAGTGGTTTTAATGCCTTGGGTACAAAAAATGTCTTTGTGTGCAATTGGTACACCGGTCAACGCAGTTGCATTGCCTGCTTTAATTGCAGCATCAGCCGCATCTGCTTGCGCAAGTGCTTGTTCAGCTGTCACGGTCACGTATGACTTGACTTGAGCATCGATTTTTTCAATGCGTTTTAAATAGTGTTCAGTCAATTCGCGTGAAGAAAATTTAGCGCCAGCCAAACCTTCAGACAATTCACGAATTGATAAGTGATGTAAATCTGTCATGAGAAATATTTCTTTACGTTTAATTTGAAAAAATGTTGATCTGAATAAAAATTATTCAATCACACGCGGAACAAGGTACAAGCCATCCTGTACGGCAGGAGCAACTGCTTGATATGCTTCGCGATGATTGGTCTCAGATACCACGTCTTCACGTAACGGCTGTGGATTGTCGAATGGACTTTTTAGTGGTTCAACACCGTCAGTATCGATGCCTTTCAGGGTTTCCATCATGCCTAAAATTTTATTTAAACTTTGAGCATAGTCAGCAGATTGCGCTTCATCTAGCGACAATCGAGCCAGATGGGCAATCGCTGAAACTGTTTGTGCATTTAGATCTGCAGAATGCTGTGCATCCGATGTAGACATAACATTACCTAATCAGTATTAAAAAAATTCAAAATATCGTGGCTTATAATAAGCGATTGACTTGTTCAAATCATCACATTTAGTTAAAGTTGCCACCTTGCGTCCATATAAAAGTTTAACTGAGAACGTCCCCGTGATTCTAAAACGACTAATTGGCTTGTTTTCGCCGGATCTTGCCATTGATTTAGGCACTGCAAATACACTTATTTATGCGCCAGGACGAGGCATCATTTTAAATGAGCCGACGGTTGTGGCGATCCGTCATAGTGGCTCAGAAAAAATCGTTGCTGCGGTCGGTCTTGATGCAAAACAAATGTTGGGCCGTACACCAGCCAATATTTCTGCCATCCGTCCGATGAAAGATGGGGTGATTGCAGACTTTGAAGTCACTGAAACCATGTTGAATCGTTTTATTACCAAAGGGTATGAAAAGCGTTTATTCCAACCTGCACCACGTGTCGTGGTGTGTGTGCCATGTAAATCGACGTTGGTGGAACGCCGTGCAATCCGTGAAGCTGTATACAATGCAGGTGCACGTGAAGTTCGCTTAATTGAAGAGCCAATGGCTGCTGCAATTGGTGCAGGTATGCCTGTTGAGCAAGCTTGTGGTTCGATGGTTGTCGATGTTGGTGGTGGTACAACTGAAATCGCGATCATTTCACTTCAAGGTTGTGTCTATGCAGACTCACTACGTATCGGTGGTGATGTATTTGATGAACAAATCATTAATTACGTGCGTAAAGCACATGGTTGTGTGATTGGTGAAACCACTGCAGAAAACATCAAAAAAGAAGTTGGTATGGCGCTTCCAGAAGAAGGTGCAAAACCTTTGGAAATCGAAGTCCGTGGTCGGAACTTGGCTGAAGGTGTACCTCGTGCGATTACCGTAACTTCTGATGAAGTGACTCAAGCGATTTCTGATCCACTGCAAAACATTGTGGCTGCGGTTAAATCTGCACTAGAGCAAACGCCACCTGAGTTGTCTTCAGACATCGCAGAACGCGGTATTGTGTTGACTGGTGGCGGTGCATTACTTCGCAATCTTGATAAGCTTCTTGCAAAAGAAACAGGTCTTCCTGTCGTGGTTGCAGAAGATCCACTATCATGTGTTACACGTGGTGGTGGTAAGGTTCTCGAATTCTTCGATAACCCAAATCATGACATGTTATTTGTAGGCTAAGAAAAGGACTCGGCGGGTGCAAACGCAACTGTTTTCAAGACAACCGCCATCTTTTCGCTCATTTATCATTGCGGTGATTACATGCTTGGTGGTGCTTTTCTTTGATTGGCGCATGCCGCATGTAATTCAACCGGCCAGAGACGTCTTGTATGCGGCATATAATCCAATTTATGCACTTGCAAGCTATCCAGTGTTATCGCGAGAATGGCTGAATCAACAAACCAAGTCTGAAGCTCAATTACGTCGTGAAAATACCGCGATGCAAGCAGAGTTAATTCAGGCTCAAGTCCGTTTACAGAAACTTTCTGAACTTTCTGCTGAAAATACTCGACTGCGTGGACTGCTCGATACGCCCCTCATCATTGATGGCCGTATGGAGATTGCCGAAGTCATTGGTACCGATGCTGATCCCTTACGTCATATTATTGTGATTAATCGTGGAGCCAGCAGTCAGCTTAAAGTGGGACAAACTGTACTCGATGACAAGGGTATTATGGGGCAAATTATCAATGTTTACCCGCATAGTAGTCGTGTCATGTTGCTCTCAGACAAAGAGCACTCTTTATCCGTGCGGATGGAGCATACCGGTATGCGCGCAATCGTTACGGGTACAGGTGACTTAGGTCGACTTAAAATGGAATACGTACCAACCAGTGCGAATATCAAAGTCGGTGAAAAAGTCTATAGCTCAGGGCTAGGGGCACATTTCCCAGCAGGATATTTGGTGGGTACAGTCTCGAAAGTCAGTCGTCACAATAGTGGTGAATTTGCCCAAATTGATATCAATCCTGCTGCCCAATTGGCAGGTGGTCATCATGTGGTTGTGCTATTTTCCGATTCTTTAGCGATGGAGCAACCGCATGTCACTCGCTAAGCTTAGTCGTCATACAGAGCGCGACCCATTATTTCCGATTATCTTTTCCATCATTTTGGCATCCGTGCTGATGGTGTATCCGCTTTCTTATGACTTATCGGGTTGGCGTCCATTATTCATGATGATGATCATGCTATTTTGGGTACTCTGTCAGCCGACATGGTGCGGTGTTTGGTTTGCATTTGCCACAGGTCTCTTTACGGACTTGTTGACTGATGCACCTTTTGGCATGAACGCACTGAGTTTTGTGGTCATTGCATTTGTGACGCGCTTTTTAACGCGTGAACGTCGTATCCTTACATTTGGTAATTTGTGGATTATTGCTGCAATGGCAATTTTCGCGCATTTACTGTTTGTGTGGATTGTTCAAGTGATGGGTGGGGCACAGTTTTCATTTGCTCGCCATTGGCAGCCAATTGTTACTAGCTTAATCATTTGGCCAATCATGTATTACTTCCTGAGAAAATGGCGCATATAATTTTAGCTTCGAGTTCTCCTCGACGACGCGAACTAATGCAACAATTAGGTCTGGAATTTGAAATTTTCAGTCCAGATATTGATGAGTCCGTGTTGGAAGGAGAACCTGTAGCGGATTATGTAGAGCGTTTAGCACGTACCAAAGCTTGCGCAGTACAACAACAATTCCCTAATGCTATCGTTATTGCCGCCGATACCAGTTTAGGCGTAGATGAGCACATTTTAGGAAAACCAGCGTCGAAAGCACATGCTTTTTCTATGTGGGAAATGATCTCTGGACGAAAACATGATGTGTTTTCAGGTGTTTGTGTCAGTACAAAAGATCAAATATACAGTATAGTAGTGCGTACACAGGTTGAATTTCAAACGCTGAGTCTAGCTGACATGGAAAGCTACTGGGCAACAGGTGAACCAATCGGCAAGGCGGGAGCCTATGCTATTCAAGGAATTGCTGCGCGCTATATTCCTTGTATTGAAGGGAGCTACAGCAATGTCGTTGGGCTGCCTTTGCATGAAACCGTACAGTTATTACAGACAGTTAAGGCATTAAATTAACTGCTGCAACACAAGAATTTTTATAATGTTTTGAGTTTTGATATGTCTGACGAGTTGTTGATTAATGTCACACCGATGGAATGTCGTGTGGCGTTGATTCAAAACGGTACGGTCAATGAATTATTTGTTGAACGCACCGTGAAGCGTGGGTTAGTGGGCAATATTTATAAAGGGAAAGTTGTTCGCGTGCTTCCGGGTATGCAGGCTGCTTTTATTGATATTGGATTGTCGAGAACGGCTTTTTTACATATCAATGATATGGTCTGGCAGCGCAATCAACCGACCCCGAACGTTTTTGAGCTGTTACAACCGGGACAAGTACTCACCGTACAAGTCATGAAAGATATGTTGGGTACCAAAGGTGCACGACTTTCTACTGATCTTTCTATTCCTTCCCGTTACCTCGTTTTAATGCCATATGGCAGTCATACCGGTGTTTCACAGCGCATTGAGTCTGAAGAAGAACGTGATCGCTTGCGTAGCATGATTGAACGCATTCAAAAGGAACACAACTTACCGGGTTCAGTCATCGTTCGTACTGCCGCCGAAGGTATTCCTGAATGTGAAATTGCGCAGGACATGGCTTATTTAGCAAAACTGTGGGAATACATTCAACGTAAACAACGCAGTATTGTTGTGCCTTCATTGATTTTTGAAGAGCTACCTTTACCACAACGCGTCATCCGTGATTTGGCCAATGAAGATACGTCTAAAATTCAGGTCGACTCACGTGAAGTGCATGGCAAATTGCAAGAGTTTGTTCAAGAATTTGTACCGAGTATGCAAAATCGCTTACTGCATTATCCGGGTGAGCGTCCAATTTTTGACTTGTACAATGTCGAAGAAGATATTCAGAAAGCCTTACAGACACGTGTAGCACTTAAGTCTGGCGGCTATCTGATGATCGATCAAACTGAAGCCATGACCACGATTGATGTCAATACTGGCTCCTACGTAGGTGGTCGTTCGCTTGAAGACACTGTGTTTAAAACCAATATGGAAGCCACACAGGTCATTGCACGTCAGCTTCGACTACGTAACTTGGGCGGGATTATCATTATTGACTTCATTGATATGCAAGAAGCACATCATCGAGAAGAAGTGATGAGCCAGTTTGAGAAAATGCTCGAGCGCGATCATGCAAAAACCAAGATCACTCAAGTTTCTGAGCTGGGTTTGGTGGAAATGACTCGGAAACGCACCCGTGAATCTCTGGAGCATCTACTTTGTGATTCTTGCCCGACCTGTCAGGGGCGTGGTTATGTGAAAACGGCTGAAACAGTTTGCTATGAAATTTTCCGTGAAATCTTGAGATATGCACGTGCTTATGAGTCACAAAGTGGTTTTACCGTGGTGGCACATCCGTCGGTGATTGACCGATTGTTAACTGCTGAAGCACCTGCGGTAGCTGATTTAGAGCACTTTATTAGCCGTGTGATCAAGTTCCAAGTGGAAAATTTATATACGCAAGAGCAATACGATATCATTCTGAGCTGAAATTGTAACAGAATATCGTTAAACACTTGTTACAACTGAGATTTTACTTTTGAACTGTTATTTTGAATACTAGACACATCAAATAGCCAAAGCCATTTTCCTGCATTGGACTTGAAAATGGCTTAGCAAAAAGAGGTGTACTATGGGTGTTAGTAAAACAGTAATGAAAAGTGGTCTTAAAACTGTTGTTGAAGCAAAAGCGATCCATTCAGGTTATATCGTGGATGAGCGTGGTAATGAGGTTCAAATTACAGCGTCTATGATTCGTTCTGCTTGTCATCAGTTACTTAAACAGTGCCGAGCAATTAAAGCTTAAATATTGAAATATAAATAATGTAATCCAGAGGGTTAAAGTGCTAACGCGCAATTCTAAAATATTTAATGCGCTAAAATTTTATAAATAATGGAAAATAAACTTAATTATCAGTTCGTATCTACAAGTCATAATTAAACAATAGCAACGGATTTGTTCACCTAAATTTTAGCTTATACACATAAATTGCTCCAAAAAATCAATCAAAGTTCAAATACTAAAAACCCGTCTAGATTGTTCAATTTAGACGGGTTTTTATCATTATGTATGGTTCAAGATGCTGATGAATTGATACCAAATCTAGAAACAGGCGGTTAGCTAACCGCCTGTAACTTTGGGGAATCTTGGTTCACAATAGTTTCAAATCGTTGAATTTCTTCTTCCAAATGCGTGAGTAAATTTTGCATTTTTGGCAGCGCATTACGACATGCGGTTAAACCAACTTCAAGCTTATCTAAATAGCTGGTCATGGTGATATTAAGCGCTTGACCATCCAAAACAATAGACGCTGGGTAGAGCGCTTCTAAACGTGCACCATTCCAATATAACGGCTCTTGTGGGCCGGGAACATTCGAAATGACCAAGTTAAAGGCCTGACGTTTTGGCATGAAGCCTGATGCAATATTTAAACCTGCTGCACTGTAGACAAAAGCACTGTAGTTTAAAATTTGATTCGAGTTCATCCGCTTAAAGCGCTCTTTGGCATTGAGCACACTACGACGCACAATTTTTAAGCGCTCTAGCGGATCTTCTTTATGGGTTCCAAGATTGGCCAAAATCATGGTAATACGGTTAGACATATCTGAATCATCGGTACGCACAGATGCAGGCACCATAGCGATCAATGGCTTTTTAGGTAATGCATTTTGTGTAATTAAATACTCACGTAATGCGCCTGAACAAATTGCGAGCACAATATCGTTAATTGTTACGCCGAGTGACTTGGCAATATGTGACAAACGTGAAAATTCAAAAGACTGAGCAGCGAAACGACGAGAAGAACTAACCCGTTGGTTTAATATTGAACTCGGCGCTTGGAAACTAGACACATAATCTGGGTTACGCCCCATATCTTTCATTACTGTTTGTGACAGTTCGTACAAAACTCGTGGAGTTGAGTCAAGTTGTCCCTTAATGGTCGATAACAGACCTTTCATACGACTGGATTTAGGCTGTTTCAGGCGTTTTGCACGAGGGCCTTCTACACACCATGGTGGCACAATTCTTTTAGCATCTGGGTCATGCGAAAGTGATTTTTCAACTAAACGCATACCTGCAATGCCATCGACCATCGCGTGGTGGATTTTGAAGTACATAGCAAAACGATTGCCTTCAATGCCTTCAATAATATGGCAAGTCCAAAGCGGTTTCGCACGGTCAATCAGCGCACTGTGTTCTTGAGAAATATAAGTCAAAAGTTCACGAATACGACCGGGATGCGGCAGTGCGATATGGCGGAAGTGATGATCTAAATCAAACTCTTCGTCTTCATCCCAAAAGAAGCCGTTGAGTTTATTGTTAAAAGGAGGAATAGGAATGGATTTTGAATTACGAATATCTGCGACTAAATCTTGAATAAAAGTATCTGGTGCATTGTCAGGGATCTGAAATAAAAATAGACCACCTACGTGCATCGGTTGTTGCCGTTTCTCTAAATTTAAGAATATGAAATCAATAGGATGTAATGGACGCATAGCGTTGATTGCCTCACTGCAATTTCTACAGCTGCTCATGTATGAGTAGCATTGTTAGAATTATTAAATTGTCATTTGCAGTATAGCGTTTTTACGTTGAAATGATACGGAATTATGTGTATCGATGCGTTGAAAAAAACCACTGCTATGCAGTGGTTTTGTGATCTTTATTTTTTCATGTTGCCTGCGTGTAAGCCGCATTCTTTATGGGTTGCATCTTCCCACCACCAGCGACCTTCTCGTTCGTGTTGATTCGGTAAAACAGGTCGAGTACATGGTTCACAGCCAATCGAGATAAAGCCTCGTTCGTGTAGTGGATTATATGGAATTTCCATTAGACGGATATAGTTCCAGACATCAGCGCTAGACCAGTTTGCCAAAGGATTATATTTAATCAATTGCTTGCCCGGACCTGAAAAACCGGGGTCTGCTTGTACCACAGGAATTTCATTACGTGTGCCTGGGCTTTGGTCTTTACGTTGACCTGTGATCCAGCCATCTAAAGTGGCTAGTTTTTTACGCAAAGGTTGTACTTTACGGATACCACAGCATTCTTTATGTTCATCTTGATAGAAGCTAAAAAAGCCCTTTTCTGTTACCAGTTTTTGTACGGCATCACTTTCTGGGAAACAGATTTCAATATCAATTTTATAATGTTTACGGACAGTATCTAAAAATTGGTAAGTTTCAGGGTGTAAGCGACCGGTATCTAAACTAAATACACGAAAAGGAATCCCTAAGTTCGATGCAAGATCAATCAGTACAACATCTTCTGCACCAGAAAAGGAAATCGCAACTTCACCTTGCTGGCTAAGCGCAAGTTTCATAATCTCAGAAGGTGATTTATCTGCATATTCAGATGCAAGTGCATCGACAAGGTCAATAGTAGGGATGGTAGTCATGAATGTCCTGGCTATAGGCTTGGAACGTTAAAACCTATATTAATTTATTTCAGAACTATTTTAATGGAAATGCTAAAACATACTTATCACTAAAAAATAGATACTTATGAAAAAAATAGATTTAAAAAAGAACAATGCATTTTTTTATTCTTCCGCTATGATATTGAAAAAATTTTTTTCACATAACAGAGGGTAGAGTGCATGGAAGTCGTTTGTTTAGATCTAGAAGGGGTTTTAGTACCTGAAATTTGGATTAATTTTGCGAAAAAAACAGGCATTAAAGAACTTGAAGCAACGACTCGTGACATTCCAGATTACGATGTGTTGATGACTCAGCGTTTAAATATCCTAAAACAACACGGTTTGGGTTTAAACGATATTCAAGACGTAATCGCAGATATGGGGCCATTTGAAGGTGCAAAAGAGTTTGTAGAGTGGGTGCGTACTCATTTTCAATTGATTATTCTTTCAGATACTTTCTATGAGTTTGCACATCCATTAATGCAGCAACTTGGTTGGCCAACGATTTTCTGCCACAAATTAGAAACTGATGAAAATGGTATGATCTCAGCTTATAAGCTTCGTCAACCTGATCAAAAGCGTAAAGCCGTTCAAGCATTGCATGGGTTAAACTTCCGGGTGATTGCAGCAGGTGATTCTTATAACGATACGACGATGCTTGGTGAAGCAGATGCGGGTTTCTTATTTGATGCGCCTGACAATGTGATTGCAGAATTTCCACAATTCCCACCAATTCATGGCTATGCTGCATTAAAAGAAGCGATTCGTAATGCTTCAGTTCGTGATATTCCAGCTTAATTCTGTATAGCTGGTTATAGAAAAGGGCGCTTATGCGCCCTTTCTTGTTTAATGCAAAGCTGTTCTAACAACTTAGAAGCGATAGCCTATTTTCAAACCATAGCCAAGCGCATGGTTATCTTCAAATTCACCTACTGGATTACCACCAGTTTGAGCAGTAGCATCACCTAACCAGAAGTATTTAACACCTGCTTGGATGAAATAGTTTTCAGCAGGACTATATTGACCACCTAGACCAACATTCCAATTCCCTTCAACAGGGCCTAAAGTCGTAATAGGGTTGCCAGCACCCGAATCGTAACCTACAGATGCAGAACCAGACCATTTGCTGTTAAATTTATGGCCTACACCAACATTAGCTGACCATTGGTCGTCTGAGTAATCAATAAGATTTTGACGGACATGAGGTGCTGGAATTGAACTTACGTTACCAAGTAAAGTTGGTTTAACCGCAAACTGGCTCCAATGTACCCAACGAACATTGGCAAATGCTAGCGTATCTTTAGCAATACCTGTTTGGAAATCTAAGTTAACTGATTGAGGTGTTGTTGCATCAACAGATGATGTCAGCGCACTTAAAGATGGATACGGTAGAAGCGTAGTTTCATTGGATTTTGTATTATGTTCAATTTCAGAGCGGTAGGTAATAGCCGCTTTTAATGCAATTTCAGGAATCGAATAAGCAACACCTGCTAACCAGCCATAAGCTTCTTCACGTTCCATTTCGATGTTATAAGTACCAAGTTTGGCATTACCACCATAAGCAGCACCACGTAGTTTGATATTGGCTTCTACAGTTTGCCAAACTGGACCTGCATAAAAGTTCCAATTTTCGTTTGGTTGGTAACCAATTAGGGCAGTTAAGCTTTCAGTTTTAACATCTACAGATGTACCTTGAGCACCATTACCAAATACTTGCGATGCAGCATCATATTCAGCTTCTGCACCGTATGGTTGGTCGTAAATTAAACCTAGTGAAATTTTGTCAGTCGCTTGTACTTTGACAGCAGCGGAAGGGAAGTAATATGACTTCGCCATGTCATCGACATTAAGTTCATTTGACTTTACTTCTGCATCTAGAACAGTGATACCTGCTTCTGCATAGTTACCAGGTTGTAAGAATGCTGAAATAGACTGACCTGAACGATCTAGACCCGCTGCAAATAATGATGCTGTTGGTAAAGCGGTAAGTAAAATTGCGTAGCTAAGGTGATTTAAGCGCATACTTTTCCCTGTTTGTAACTTTTGATGTTATTTCAATGTGTGGAAAGTAACATAAATAGAAAAACAGTAAATAAGAGTTGCTACTCTAAAATTGAACTAGGGAAGTTAAAAAATGAGCATGACTAGAGTGTTTATTCTAGTGCTTGATAATTATCTTTATGATTTTTAAATGAAAAATTAGAGTAAAAAGCTTAGTTTTTGATAAATGTTTTAGTAAATTTAAATGTTTATTGTTTGATCAAACAAGATAGGGAAAGAATAAAAAGTTAGGGCCATAGCGAACTATGGCCCTAATCATATTTAAATTAGAAGCGGTAACCGATTTTTAAACCGTATGCCCAAGCATCGTTATCTTCAAATTCACCAACAATACGGCTATCTTCACCAAATTGAGCAGCTGTTTGAGATTTTGCATCACCGAGCATGAAGTATTTCACGCCACCAGCAATGAAGTAATTCGGTGCAGGACTAAATTGTAAACCTAAGCCGACATTCCAGTAACCTTCAGTAGGGCCAAGTGTTGATACAGGGTTGCCAGCACCTGAGTCCCAACCTACAGATACGTTACCAGCCCATTGTTCGCTAAGTTTGCGACCAACACCAACTGTTGCAGAAATTTGGTCTTCAGAATATTCAACTAAGTTAAAGCCGTTCGGACGGTTAACTGCTGGTAATTGTCCAACTGCTTCAGACATTAAACCGAATTGGTATGGACGAATTGCGAAATTTGACCATTCAACCCAACGCACGTTTGCAAATGCAACGGTGTCAGCCATGATACCGGATTGGAAATCAAGGTTTACAGACTGAGGTGTAGTAATCGTTGAAGTGCCCTTAGCTCCAACTACATCTGCAGGGTTTTGACCAAGTAGCGTTAACGCGCCAGCAGTTGGAATTGTTTCGCGAATTGTCGTTTCATGGTCAATTTCAGAACGATATGTTAAAGAAGCTTTAAGTGCAATTTCTGGAATTTGGTAAGCAACACCTGCCAACCAACCAAGATCACCAGTTTCTTTAATGTTTGAGTCATAGCCATTAAAAATGCTATAGCCTTGACCACGTAGGCTTACGCTACCTTTAACTGTTTGATAAACAGGACCAGCATAGATGTTCCAATTTGGCGTAGGTTGGAAGCCAAAAACAAAAGCTAAGTTCTGAGTGTCTACAGAAACTTTTGTATTTCCTTGGCCTAGAGCAACACCTGCATTATCTAAACGTTGTTGTAATTGCTGTTGACCTTGAGTAAATGCCCCAGCTTCAACTTGTGGACGTACTGCAGCAGCAGCTGTATCAACATTACCACCTGCTTGAGTGATTATACCTGTCACGGTTGCTTGTAAAGTAGCATTATAAGCTGGGTTTGTTGGAGACATACCTTGTTGTGTAAGCAAGCCTTGCGCTGCTAAACCTACAATTTGTGTACTTGTAAGTTGATTTAAAGTTTGAGTAACTTCATTTCGAACCATGCTGTCTAATAGTGGTTGAGGTAATATCGTGTCAGAAACTTGTGAAACAAAAGCATTATTACCTTTATATTCAGCAGCGGCACCAAATGGTTGGTCATATAGAAGACCGAATGAAAATTTATCTGTTAATTGTAGTTTTAATGCGGCTGAAGGGAAGTAATAATCATCACCCATGTCTTCAATATTACGACGTGTAGCTGTTTCACCAGCTTCTTTACCAGAAACTGTAGGATCTAGAACTGAAATACCTGCTTCAAAATAATTTCCTGGTTGTAAGAATGCGGACATAGATTGGCCTGAACGGTCCATTGCTGCAGCAAAAGCACCTGTCATTGGAACTGAAGCAAGAATCATGGCTGTAGCTAAAGTTTTTAATTTCATTCTTCGTCATTCCTTGAGATACGAATTTGATTTTTATGGTTACTGCATATATTCGTTATGGAAAACTTCTTAATACTCTTAGGCTTAATTGTTACTCCATGTGACAAAAATAGCACAATTAAAATAAGAGTAAATGCTCTAGATTGAAAAATATGGCTAAAAGTTGCTATTTTTAGAGTAAAAGTACTAATTAGTATATATAACATTTTGATTATTATTTAATATTTTCATTTAGCGCATTATTTTCTAAACCTAGAAAAAAATTGAAAAAATTTTGATATGAGCAGTCATAAATTGATTTTTTGGCCTTATGGACCATACTATGTGTCGTTTTTTGCATTGAGAGGTAGGTGGTTAGCACATTTTAAAGCGCTATTTAACTGTTCTTAAAAATAGTCTTTGTAAAAACAATAACTAAGTTAAAAACTGTAATTGATGGGTTTTTAGTGTGAAAGGTTCTTTCTTTATATTTATTGGTATATGGGGGATTACAAATACAGGGAGGAGGGATATCTCAGAAATTGTGCGCTCTGCGGGACTCGAACCCACGTCGGTCGCTTAGGAGGCAACTGCTCTATCCAGTTAAGCTAAGAGCGCAAGACGGAGGCTAATGTACTCCTATTTTAGCTAAAAAAAAAGTTATTGCCGAAACAATAACTTTTTAAATTACTTAGTCTTTATGAACTTCATTGGGGTCAATGTCGCTCAAATCTTTAGGATTAAGATAGTTAAACATTAATAACATGACTGTAATCCAAACAGGGATCATTAGAACAGATTCCATAAAGCCCTGAGTCCACATAATAAAGAGAACTAAAGCAATAAAGATCAGAACGATGTAGTTGCTGACTGGTGCCCAAAGTGCAGGATAAGACGTTGTAAAATTCAAAATACGTTTTGCACGACGGAACTGTAAGTGAGTCATGGTAATCATCGCCCAGTTCAGAACAAGCGCACCAACCACCACATACATTAAGTGACCAAGCGCATCTTCAGGTACAAAGTAGTTTAAGAGTACGCAACCGAAAATCAGGACAGCAGAAAGTAATACTGCTGGAATTGGCACGCCACTTTTGTTGGTTTTTGCGAAAACTTTTGGTGCATTACCTTGTTTCGCCAAGCTGTAAAGCATACGGCTATTGGCATACATACCGCTGTTATAAACAGACAGTGCTGCAGTTAAGATAATGAAGTTCAGTAAATGTGCAGCCCAATCAATACCCAGTTGGCTAAAGATCATCACAAATGGACTTTTGTCTAGACCACCTAGTTCAAGCTGATTCCATGGCACAAGTGACAATAGAATAGTTAAAGAACCCACGTAGAAAATCAAAATACGAAAAACAACTTGGTTAATCGCTTTAGGAATAGTTTCTTTTGGATTTTCAGCTTCCGCTGCCGCCATACCAATCAGTTCAATACCACCGAAGGCGAACATCAAGAAAGCCAGCATGAAGAATAAGCCTTCAAAACCATTTGGGAAGAAGCCGCCCTGACTCCATAAGTTGGTAAATGATGCTGTTGAGTTGGCATCTGCAGTCAGTAGCAAATACAAACCAAATACGATCATAGAAATAACTGCAGTGACTTTAATAATTGACAGCCAAAACTCAGATTCACCATAAAACTTCACATTACCTAAGTTTACTAAAGTAATGATCACGAAGAAGAACAGTACAGATGCCCATGCTGGAATATGAGGCCACCAGTAATTGATGTATTTCGCAACAGCGGTGAGTTCTGTCATTGCCACTAAAATATAGAGAATCCAGTAGTTCCAACCTGTTAAGAAACCTGGAAATTTCCCCCAATATTTATATGCAAAATGGCTAAATGAACCCGCTACAGGTTCATGGACGATCATTTCACCCAACTGACGCATAATTAGAAAGGCGATCAAACCGCCAATGGCGTAGCCAAGAATAATGGATGGTCCAGCAGATTGAATCACATGCGCTGAGCCCAAGAATAAGCCTGTACCAATTGCACCACCCATGGCAATCAATTGAATATGACGATTCTTTAAGCCACGCTTGAGTTCGGAGGAATTGGTAGTCAAGTTACTCTTCCCGAGAATGGTTTAATTTTGGTAATTGTAATGTATAGAGAATGAATAGCCTAGTAGCTCAAAATTTATGAAAAATATTTATAAGTTTAATAACCTATTTTTCGTTTTAAATGCTGAATTAAAAATTTATGAATCAATAGATTAATTTTATTTTAATTGAAATTCTGATGCTTGGCTTTATATGGAAAAGGTATCGAATGTTGTTTTTTTATACTTAAGTCATGTGATTGTTAAAACTTCAATTAAACATTGTATGATGCAAAAGCGCAGAAAAGAACGCTCTGCCAAAACACAATGATAAAGATTAAGGATTCAATAAAAATGAGTTTTGCTCCCCAAATTAAAATTGCAGCGACTTATATGCGTGGTGGTACAAGTAAAGGTGTATTTTTCAAGCTAGATGATTTGCCCCTTGCAGCACAACAAGCTGGAAAAGTTCGCGACCAACTTTTATTACGTGTGATTGGCAGTCCAGATCCTTATGGCAAACAAATTGATGGGATGGGGGGAGCGACATCAAGTACCAGTAAAACCGTGATTTTGGCAAAAAGTTCACAGCCTGAGCATGATGTAGACTATCTATTTGGACAAGTGTCGATTGATAAAGCATTTGTCGACTGGAGTGGTAACTGCGGAAACTTAACGGCAGCGGTTGGTGCATTTGCCATTTCAAATGGTTTGGTTGAGGCATCACGTATTCCTGAGAATGGTTTGTGTACGGTTCGTATTTGGCAAGCCAATATTCAAAAGACCATTATTGCGCATGTACCTATTACTGATGGTGCAGTACAAGAAACTGGTGATTTTGAACTAGATGGAGTGACCTTCCCAGCAGCCGAAGTTCAAATTGAATTTTTAGACCCCGCAGATGATGGTGAAGATGGCGGCGCTATGTTCCCTACAGGGAATTTGGTCGATACTTTAACCGTACCCGATGAAGGCAGTTTCCCAGCAACATTTATTAATGCAGGTATTCCAACGATCTTCTTAAATGCAGAAGATATTGGTTATGTCGGCACTGAACTGCAAGATGCGATCAATGGTGATGCCAAGGCATTGGCCCGTTTTGAAAAAATCCGTGCTTATGGTGCGCAGCAAATGGGTTTGATTTCAGATATTGCTGAAGCAGAACAGCGTCAACATACCCCAAAGATTGCATTTGTTTCAAAACCGAAAGCCTATACATCTTCGAGTTCTAAACAAATTTCAGAACAAGATACGGACTTATTGGTTCGTGCCTTGTCGATGGGGAAACTGCATCATGCCATGATGGGCACAGCGGCAGTTGCCATTGGTACAGCTGCGGCGATACCGGGAACGCTTGTGAACTTAGCCGCGGGTGGTGGGGAGCGAGAAGCTGTGCGTTTCGGACATCCGTCTGGGACGCTACGTGTAGGTGCGCAAGCAATTTATGAAAATGGTCAGTGGGTCGTTAAAAAAGCCGTGATGAGCCGAAGTGCGCGTGTCTTAATGGAAGGCTGGGTGCGTATTCCTGCGGATAGTTTGGATTAAGCATTTAACATCTCATTTGAAATCAGCCTCTGCTTTGCAGGGGCTTTTTTTTGCCTTTATCTTTTATATGAATAAGCAAATCATGAATTGGTATATCTTTTTATATAATATGAACTGCATTTAATATTAGAAAGTTTCTGTGATTTATGTCAGATTAATTTTGTTAGCATTTTGCGTAGCTTTACCCTGAAAAAAAGTAGCGAAACCATGCTTAAAAAAGACTTATTGACATCCTCACCCCCTTAAAAGAGGGTGATTCCTACAGCTAGACGCTTATGCCCAAGCGCAAGAATGTTTAGAGCTGAGTTTATATCTCGATCATGAGCTGTACCACAGCTCATGCACTCCCATT